>DASPOP010000286.1:0-2208 GCA_035625955.1 Steroidobacteraceae bacterium
AGCCGCACGAGGTCCGGGCGCGATTCGCGGGCGGCGAGCAGCTTGAGGCGCGCAAGCGCCGCCTGCTCCTCGAGCACCGGGGCGACGACCGCAGCCGGATCGGAGGCGCTCTCGAGCGCTGCCGCCGCGAGTGCCCCGCCAAGGTGGCTCCAGCGCGCCGGGTCGCGCGCGAGGAGCGCGGCGCACAGCGCCCATTCATTCACCTCGGTGGCGGTGAACAGCTGATCGAGGGGCGCGGCGAGCGCGAGCGAGACGCCGCCTGTGTGGCGGCGGGCGACGAGGCCGGGCATCGTCCAGCCGAGAGCGGCCCGCGCGCGCGCGGCGTGTGCGCGCCAGCCTTCGATCAGCGCCGCATCCGCTTCGACGCCTTCGGTCTCCAGCACGGCTCCGGCGCAAGCGAAGAACAGATTCGCGCCGGTGAGGCGCCGTGAGGCGTGGAACGGCAGCGCGGCCGGCGCGTTCAGTCGTCGGCCTCCGGAGCGAAGCGGATTCCGCGCTCATCGCGGATCAGGCCCTCGAGGCTCGGCGCCGGGGGGCCGGCTGAGTGCGCGCTGCCGGCGCCATCGCCGCCGAACCCCGCGACGTAGTGACCGTCCTCGCCGCGCGCATCGGGCGGCGGGATGCGCGTCTCGCGCGCCGGCGTGCGCGCCGCGGCGCCGGCCGGCTTGAACTTGGTGATCTGCTTCCACGAGCGCGTCAGCTGATCGGCGAAGATCAGCACGAGATCCCCGGGCTGACCCATGTTGAGAGCGGCATCGACCGCCTCCTGCTCGTCGGGAACCATCGAGATGGCGGCATCGGGCACGCCGGCCGCGCGCAGCGCCGCCGCCATGATGCGCGGCACGTCCTCCGGTCCGCGCTCGCGCAGGCCGTCGTCACGGCGGCAGATGTAGTGATCGAAGTGGCCGGCCGCGGCGCGCGCGATGGCGACGAGGTCCTCGTCGCGCCGGTCACCCGGGCCGGCGAGCACCACGATGCGCCGGCCCAGCACGTCGAGGCGCTGGGCCAGATCGGTCATCACGCCGACGGCATGGGCGTTGTGCCCGTAATCGAACAGCACCTTGAAGGGGTGCTCGTTGAACACGTTCATGCGCCCGGGGGCCTGGAAGAAGGTCGAGTCGAAGGTGCGCAGCCCCTGGCGGATTGCGTCGAGCTTCATGCCGAGCGAGAACGCCATGGCCGCCGCGAACATCGCGTTCTGCACGTTGTGCGTGGCGCGGCCTTCGAGGGTCGCCGGAATCAGGTGGGTCCAGAGCAGCGGAATGTGCCCGCCGCGGTCGTAGAGGGTGATCATCTGGCCGTTGACACCGGCCTCCAGCGCGCAGGCACGTGCGCCGGCGCGGATGTGCTCGCGCACCAGCGTATGCTGCGGATTCATCGTGACGTAGCAGATGTGCTTCGCCTCGGTGTAGCCCGACATCTTCATCACCAGCGGATCGTCGGCGTTCAGCACCGCGCAGTCGCTCGCCACCTCGACGACGATGCGCTTGACCTCGGCGAGCTGCTCGAGCGTGTCGATGCCCTTGAGCCCCAGGTGATCGGGCTGCACGTTGAGCACCGCCCCGACGTTGACCTCGTTGACGCCCATGCCGGCGCGCAGCAGCCCGCCGCGCGCGGTCTCGAGCACCGCGATGTCGATCTGCGGGTCGGCGAGCACCATGCGCGCCGACACCGGCCCGGTCATATCGCCCTGCACGGTGCGCTGGCCGTCGATATAGACGCCGTCGGTAGTGGTGAGGCCGGGGACGTAGCCGGCCATCTTGCTGATGTGCGCCAGCATGCGCGCGGTGGTGGTCTTGCCGTTGGTGCCGGTGATCGCAGCGATCGGCACTCGCGCTGGCGCGCCGGGCGGAAACAGCATGTCGATCACCGGGGCCGCCACGTCGCGTGCCGTGCCCTCGCTCGGCGCGACATGCATGCGAAAGCCCGGCGCGGCATTGACCTCGCAGATACCGCCGCCGATCTTGCGGTAGCTCTCGGTGATGTTCTTCGACAGGAAGTCGACGCCGCCGACATCGAGCCCGATCGCGCGCACGGCCCGTTCGGCCATTTCGCGGTTGTCGGGATGGATCACGTCGGTGACGTCGGTGGCGGTGCCGCCGGTGGAGAGGTTGGCGGTCGAGCGCAGATACACCGTGCGGCCCCGCTCCGGCACCGACTCCGGCGTGAGTCCGGCACGCTCGAGCATCTTGTGCGCCTGCGGGTCGA
>DASPOP010000287.1:0-6995 GCA_035625955.1 Steroidobacteraceae bacterium
GTCGAAGAAGAACTGGGTGATGGCGCGGCTCGCGCCCGCATCGATCTTGCGCTTCAGGTTGTCGAGATCGGCCTGCGCGGAGCGCGCCTCGGGGTGCACCTCGGGGTAGGCTGCCACCGAGATATCGAACGGTGCCACCTGCTTCAGCCCGGCGACCAGGTCGGCGGCGTAGGCAAAACCGCCGGGGTGCGGCTGGTAGAGCGCCTCGTGGCTCGGCGGGTCGCCACGCAGCGCGACCAGATGGCGGATGCCCTCCTCCCAGTAGCCGCGCGCAATCGCGAGGATCTCGGTGCGCGTGGCGCCGATGCAGGTGAGGTGGGGCGCGCCGGTGAGCGGCGTCTCGCGCTGGATCCGCGTGACGACATCGTGCGTGCGCTCGCGCGTCGAGCCGTCTGCGCCGTAGGTGACGGACACGAACGACGGCGCGAGCGGCGCCAGGCGCTCGATGGATTTCCACAGCGTCGCCGCCATCGCCTCGTCCGCGGGCGGAAAGAACTCGAAGGACACCCGGATCGGGCGGGGCGCCGTGAGCGCCGCGGGAGCGCTCATCGGGCGCTCCGGGCGCGTTGCGCGGCGTCGCTCGCCGGACGCGCGGCTGCCGCGAGTATGTGCTCGCCGTCGGCCTCGATGGGACTCAGGCGCTCGCACGCGAGCCCCGCCTCGTCCAGCAGCCGCCGCAACCGCGCCAGCGGATGCTCGACGATGCGCTCGCGCGCGTTCTCGAGCGACTCGTAACGCTGAAAGATCCACAGCCGGCCGCCCGGAGCGACGACCGCACGCAGCTGTGCGAGAAGCCGCGCGACCGCCTGCTCGCCGCCTGCCTGATGACTGACCACCACCGCATCGAACGGTCCCCCGCTCCGGGCAAGATCCTCCGCCGCGACCTCCCCGGGACGCCGTGCCGTGAGCACATGGCAGGCCAGGCCGCGCCGCTCGGCGAACGCGCGCGCGGCCTGAGCCGCGCGGCGCGATGGCGCGATGACGGTCGAAGCGTGCGCCCCGGCCGCGACGCTCCCGAGCAGATCGAGGTGCGCGGCGCCGACTGCGAGGACGCTGCCGCCGGGCGCAGCCGCGCCACCGGCCTCGACGAACGCCCGCAGCGCGCGGTCGAGGCGCGAGGATTCCGTCGGCGCCTCCTCGCCCTCGGGCGCGGCGATCGCACGCGCCTCGGCGCGATCGCGCAGGAGGATCGGGTCGCGCCGGTCGACCTGCAGCAGCAGGCCCCGCACGAACCCGACCGCGCCCGCATCGTCCGCGATCCCGTAGCTCACCCACTGGCCCGTGCGCATGCGCGCCAGCAGTCCCGCTCCACACAGGATCTTCAGGTGCCGCGAAACGCGCGGCTCGCTCTGTCTGACCGCCTGGGCGAGATCGGAGACGGTGAGCGTCCCTTCCCCACACAGGGCCAGGAGCCGCAACCGGGTAGGCTCGCCGGCCGCCTTGAGCCACAGGACCAATTGGGAGGGAGTGGCTTGATTCATTTAATAATTGTACATGTCTTTATATCTAAGCGCATGAGGCCAACCCGGAGGTGGAAGGTCATCTCAGGTCCGCCGCATTGAGGCCCTCGGACGATTGTCTCCCTGGAGGGACAATCAGTGGCTAGAAGCTTTCTAGTGAATCTCGCCGGGTCCTAAACGAGCGCCCGCTCCGGCGTCTTTCGAGAAGAGCGCATCGACGTGCGCCGCGTCGAACCGGTAGGGGCGGCGGCAAAACTCGCAGGTCACCGTCACCGATCCCTGTTCGCGCAGGACGTCTCTCACCTCTTCCTCTCCAAGGGCCCTCAGGAGGCTGGCCACCCGTCCCTCGCCACAGCGGCATTCGAAGTGGACCGGCGCACCCCGGAAGATCCTCAGGTCGTGATCCGAAAAGCCGCGCGCCAGGAGCTCCTCGATTGGGTGCTCGAGCAGCTCGGCCTCTTCCAGTCGCGCGATCCCGCGCTGCGCGCCCTGCCAGGCCGCGTTCGACTCTTCCTCACCGGCGCCGCCGGTCCCCGGGAGTTTCTGCACCAGGAGCCCTGCGCCGCGGGCCGCATCCGCAGCCAGGAGCACCCGCGTCGGCAGCTGCTCCGAGGTGGCGAAATAGGCCTCGAGCGACTCAGCGAGCGAGCGGCCCTCGAGCGGCACGACGCCCTGGTAGCGCGCGCCCTTCTCGTCGGCCTCGATAGTCACGGTGAGGCGGCCGCCGGCGCCGACCAGAGTGCGAAACAGCGGGCCACGGGGTGCGTCGGCCGGCAAGGCGGCGATCGCCTGCTCGTCGAAGCGCGCCAGCGCGCGCAGGCGGAAATCATGAGTGCACTGCGCGACCAGCAGGCGGACCGCGCCATTCCCCTGAAGCTGGAACGTCAGGGTCCCGTGGAACTTGAGGCTGGCCGCGAGCAGCACCACCGCCGCCACCGCCTCGCCGAGCAGCCGCTCCACCGGCTCCGGATAGTGACCGTGGGCACGCAGATCGCGCCAGGCACTCTCGAGCCGTACCCAGTGCCCGCGCACGGGCTGTCTTTCGAAGATGAAACGCCGCACCCGGTCGGTGACGGCCGCTTGGGGATCGTCCATCCGGGCACAATGGGGCAGGCGTGGGATCAACTCAACCGGGGAGATGACCGTCGGCGGCGTGAGTCGCGTCACACCGGTTGCGGCAACGCCGTGGCAAGGTCACCCGCGTGCCTAAGCTACTGATTTTCGAAACCCGCCGGCTGGTGCTGCCGATCGAGACCGTGGTAGACGCCCTGCTCGAGCTCGACCGCGAGCGCGGTGGGCGCCTGTCGCTCTCATCCATCACGGACGCCCGCATCGAGGCGGGCGAGAACCCGGGGCTCGTGCTCGAGGCACTCCATCCGGACGCGCTGTCAGCCGAGCAGCGCCGCTATTCGCTGCCGGCGATCGCCGCGGCGGTGATCCACTACTGCTGGAAGACCAAGGTTCCTTTGCCGCGCAACTGGACCAAGAGTATCGAAATTGTGCCGGAAGGCTTTGCGCTCGCGCTGCAGGGTACCGTGGAGATACAAAGGCGCCACGGCGGCTTCTCGACCAACGCTCCCTCCGACGCGAGCGCCTCCGCGCAAGAGGACGAAACCGCGGCGGCCGACGGCACTTAAGCTCAGCCGCTGAGCTTCCTGCGCAGCAGCTCGTTGAGCTGCGCCGGGTTGGCCTTGCCTCCGGTCGCCTTCATGACCTGGCCGACGAAAAAGCCGAACAGCTTGTCCTTGCCCGCGCGGTACTCGGCGAGCTGTCCCGGATTCTTCTGCATCACCTCGTCGATCACCCGCTCGATGGCGGCGCTGTCGGTGATCTGCCGCAGGCCCCGCTCCGCGATCACCGCATCGGCCTCGGCGCCGCCCGACCACATGGCCTCGAAGACCTCCTTGGCGAGCTTGCCGGAGATCGTCTGGTCGGAGATGCGCTTGAGGAGCCCCGCGAGGCGCGCGGCCGTCATGCGGCTCGCTGCGACCTCCAGGCTCTCCTTATTCAATGCCGCGGCGAGCTCGCCCATGACCCAGTTCGCGGCGAGCTTCGCATCGGCAGGCGCGGCACGCACGACGGCCTCGTAGTAATCCGCCAGCTCGCGGCTCGCCGTGAGAACTCCGGCATCGTAGGCCGGCAGTCCGTACTGCGAGGCGAAGCGCGCGGCCTTCTGGTCGGGGAGCTCCGGGAGCGTCGCCCGCACCGAGTCGATGAAGGCGGCATCGAGCGCCACCGGCAGCAGGTCCGGGTCGGGGAAATAACGGTAGTCGTTGGCTTCCTCCTTGGAGCGCATGGAGCGCGTCTCGCCCTTGTCGGGATCGTAGAGACGCGTCTCCTGCACGACCTGGCCGCCCCCCTCGAGGAGCTCGATCTGGCGCGCGACCTCGTAATTGATGGCGCGCTCGACGAAGCGGAAGGAATTGAGATTCTTGATCTCGGCGCGCGTGCCGAACTTCGTCGACCCCATACGGCGCACCGAGACGTTGGCGTCGCAGCGGAACGAGCCCTCCTGCATGTTGCCGTCGCAGATCTCCAGGTAGCGCACCAGCGTGTGCATCTTCTTCATGTAGGCGACCGCCTCCTTCGCGGAGCGCAGGTCGGGCTCGGAGACGATCTCGACCAGCGGCGTGCCTGCGCGGTTGAGGTCGACGCCCGTCACCCCCGGCAGTCCTTCGTGCAGCGACTTGCCGGCGTCCTCCTCGAGGTGCGCGCGCGTGATGCCGACGCGCTTCACGCTGCCGTCCTCCAGCACGATGTCGAGCGAGCCCTGGGCGACGATCGGCAGCTCGTACTGGCTGATCTGGTAACCCTTCGGCAGATCGGGATAGAAGTAATTCTTACGCGCGAACACCGAGGTCGGCGCGATCCGGGCGTTGATCGCCAGCCCGAGCTTCACCGCCATACGCACCGCTTCCCCGTTCAGCACCGGCAGCACGCCCGGGTAGCCGAGGTCGACGAGATTCGCCTGCGCATTGGGAGGGGCGCCGTAGGCGGTCGCCGATCCGGAGAAGATCTTCGAGCGCGTCGCGAGCTGCGCGTGGATCTCCAGTCCTATGACGGTTTCCCAGCCGCTCATGCGTAGCCTTCGGGCACGCGCGTGTGCCAGTCCGTGGCGCGCTGGTAGGCATGCGCGGCGGTGAGGATGCGCGCCTCGGAGAAATGCGGCCCGACGATCTGCAGCCCCACGGGGAGCTTGCCGACGAAGCCGCAGGGAACGGACGCGGCGGGGAGCCCGGCGAGGTTGGCGCCGATGGTGTAGATGTCGTTGAGATACATGGTGATGGGGTCGGAGGTCTTGGCGCCGATCGCAAAGGCCGGCGTCGGGGTGGTCGGCCCCATCAGCACGTCCACGCCGGCAAAAGCGCGCGTGAAGTCGGCGCTGATCAGCTGGCGGACACGCTGCGCCTTGAGATAGTAGGCATCGTAGTACCCGGCCGACAGCACGTAGGTGCCGGTCATGATGCGGCGCTTCACCTCGGCGCCAAAGCCCTCGCCGCGCGAGCGGCGGTACAGGTCCATGAGATCGCGCGGGTTCTCGCAGCGATGGCCATAGCGCACACCGTCGAAACGCGCCAGGTTCGAGGAGCACTCCGCCGGGGCCACGACGTAGTACACGGGCACCGAGAGCGGCAGGTTGGGCAGGCTCACCTCGGTGAGCTGCGCGCCGAGGCTCTCAAAGACCTTGAGCGCCTCGCGCACCCGCTGCCCGGTGTCCGGATCGAGGCCCTGGTCGAAGAATTCCTTGAGCAGACCGACCTTGAGCCCGGCGAGCGGCGCGTCGAGCAGCCCGACGTAGTCGGGCACGTCGCGCTCGACGCTGGTGGAATCGTTGGGGTCGAAGCCGGCCATCTCGCGCAGCATGAGCGCGGCGTCGGCGGCACTGACGGTGAGCACTCCGCCCTGATCGAGGCTGGAAGCGAAGGCCACCATGCCGTAGCGCGACACGCGCCCGTAGGTAGGCTTGAGCCCCGTGATGCCGCACAGCGCCGCGGGCTGGCGGATCGAGCCGCCGGTATCGGTTGCGGTCGCCCCCGCTACCAGCCGCGCCGCGACCGCGGCCGCCGAGCCGCCCGAGGAGCCGCCGGGCACCAGGCGCGGATCCCAGGGATTGCGTACCGGCCCGAAGTAGCTGTTCTCGTTCGACGAGCCCATGGCGAACTCGTCCATATTGGTCTTGCCGAGCATGACGGCTCCGGCGCGCTTCAGCTTCGCGACCACCGTGGCGTCATAAGGAGACACGAAGTTGTCGAGAATGCGCGAGCCGCAGGTGGTGCGCACACCCTGCGTGCAAAACAGGTCCTTGTGGGCGATGGGCACGCCAGTGAGCGCACCGCCCGTGCCGGCCGCCAGCGCCCGGTCGGCGGCCGCGGCGTCCGCGAGCGCCTGCGCTCGCGTGACCGAGATGAAGGCGTTGAGCGCGCCCTGGGCCTGCTCGATACGCTTGAGGAACGCCTCGGTGAGCTCAACGCTGGAGAAGCGCCGTGCGCGCAGCCCGGCGGCGAGTCCGGTGAGGCCAATGTGATGCAGTTCACTCATCGGCGGCTCACTCGATCACCTTCGGCACCAGGTACAGGCCCGCGGCCACCTGGGGCGCGTTCTGCTGGTACTCGGCGTGGTGGTCCTCTTCGGTCACCACATCGGGCCGCAGCCGCTGCGACAGCCCCGGCAGGGGGTGCGCCATGGGAGTGACGCTCGCGGTATCGGCACGCTCGAGCGCGCCGACGAACTCGAGGATGCGCGACAGGCTCGTCTGGTAGACGGGAAGCTCGGCAGCGGTGAGCTCCAGACGCGCCAGGGCGGCGATGCTCTCGATCTGCTCGCGTGTCAGGGCCATGGGAGTGCGGCTCGGGTGCGGCTGCGGGATGCGAAAAATGAGCGGAAAATCATACATGTTGCCTTGCTGAATGTCCTGTCGGTTGCTAGATTACCGAGCACTTTCGGGGTCTTCCCCCACTTTCCGGTCGCTTCATGTTCAAACGCCTGCGCGGTTATTTTTCCAGCGATCTCTCGATCGACCTGGGTACGGCCAACACCCTCATCTACGTCCGCGACAAGGGCATCGTGCTCAACGAGCCGTCCGTGGTCGCGGTGCAGGACGAGCCCGGGCGCGGCGGCAAGGTGATCGTCGCCGTGGGCACCGAAGCGAAGGCCATGCTCGGCCGCACGCCCGGACACATCACCGCCGTGCGTCCCATGAAGGACGGCGTGATCGCCGACTTCACCTACACCGAGAAGATGCTGCAGTACTTCATCAACAAGGTGCACGGCGCCCGCATGATCAAGCCCTCGCCGCGCGTGCTGGTGTGCGTGCCCTTCGGCTCGACCCAGGTGGAGCGGCGCGCGATCCGCGAATCGGCCGAAGGCGCCGGCGCGCGCAATGTGGCGATCGTGAGCGAGCCGATGGCGGCGGCGGTGGGCGCCGGGCTGCCGGTGCACGAGGCGCGCGGCTCGATGGTGCTCGACATCGGCGGCGGCACCTCCGAGGTCGCCGTGCTGTCGCTCAATGGCATCGTATACGCGAACTCGGCGCGC
>DASPOP010000288.1:0-8884 GCA_035625955.1 Steroidobacteraceae bacterium
CCTTGTTTTTCCCGGCCTTCGCTAGAATCGGCATCTGCGGGAGTCGTCCATGACCTACCACCTCTATTACTGGCCCGGCATTCAGGGACGCGGCGAGTTCGTGCGGCTCGCGCTCGAGGAAGGCGGCGCGCGTTACGTCGACGTCGCGGCCATGCCGGAGAGGCGCGGTGGCGGCGTGCCGGCCATACTGAAGATGCTCGAAGCACGGGGCGTGCCGCGCCCGCCCTTTGCGGTGCCGGTGCTCGAGGCGGGCCGGCAGCTCATCGCCCAAACCCCCAACATTCTCCTCTATCTCGGCGGGAAGCTGAGGCTTGCCCCCGGGGACGAGGCCGGCAGGCTCTGGACGCACCAGCTCACGCTCACCATTCTGGATCTCTATGCCGAGATCTTTGCCACCCACCATCCGCTCGGCGACGGCTACGCCTACGAGGAGCAGCGCGCCGCAGCGCGGCGGCGCACCCGCTACTTCCTGCGCGTGCGGCTGCCGAAGTTCCTCGGCTACTTCGATCGCGTGCTCGAGCTCAACCGCGCACACCGGCCGTGGATGGCGGGCGCGCGCCTGAGCTACGCGGATCTTGCGATGGCGGAGGTGATCGCAGGTCTCACCTATGCCCTGCCGAAGGCCACGGCGCGGGCCCTGCGCAGGCGTCCGCGCCTCAGCGCGCTCCACGACGCGGTCTTCGCGCGGCCGCGCATCGCGCGCTACGCGGCCTCCGGACGCCGCCTGCCCTTCAACAACGAAGACCTGTTCCGGCACTATCCGGAGCTGGATCGCTGATCGAGGAGATTCTCCGTGATTGAGATCAGGCCTCCCGCGTCCGGCGATCGCTCGCAATGGAACACCCTGTGGGCGGGCTATCTGCGCTTCTACCGGCACCCGCTCCCGGCCGAGGTGACCGAGGCAACCTGGGCCCGGCTGCTCGATCCCCGGGCGCCCCTGCACGGCCTGGTGGCCGGGCGCGCCGGTGCGCTCGTCGGTCTGGTGCACTATCAGTTTCATCCTTCGACCTGGTCGCTGCGCGATTACTGCTATCTCGAGGACCTGTACGTCGATCCGGCCGCGCGCGGCGGCGGGGTCGGCCGGGCGCTGATCCACGGCGTGTACGCGCAGGCCGACCGTGCCGGGGCGGCCACCGTCTACTGGCTGACACAGGAATTCAACGCCGAGGCGCGCGCGCTCTACGACACCCTCGCCCGCCGCACGTCCTTCATCCGTTACGAGCGTTGAGAGAGGCCGCGGCTCATCCTTAAGTGACCATCCTTACATGACCCGGCCGTAGGCCTCGTAAGCCACCCAGCCGAGCGCGGCGCCCGGCGGCAGATCGACGAGATAGTGCTGTTTGGTGAGCACGCAGCTCGCCGCGATCAGCGCCGGGAACAGATACGCCGCAGACCCCAGCTGCGGGGCGAGATGCAACGCGGTGAGCATGGCGACCGAGGTGTGCATGCTCGGGAAGCTGTTGCCCGGCGCATCGAAGCGCTGCACCAGGGCGAGAAATCGCTCGGAGAGGCTGCCGCTTCCCGCCCGGCCGTTGCGCCAGGCGGCGGGAGTGCGCACCGGCAGGACCAGGAAGATCGCCGCCTGCAACACCAGCAGCAGCAGGTAGCTGAAGGCGACGCGGGTGAACTGCTCCGCCGACTTCACCACCAGGTTGACGTACAGAATCGCCGGGTAGTAGAGCAGGCTGTACACCCAGACCCATCCGGGCGCGAACGGAATCCACGCATCGAGGCGCGACGGCCATTCGCGCGCGGGCACGAAGCTCTGGCGCTGGCACCAGAAGTACACCTGATAGCCGCCGAGGATCAGCACGGCGCTGAGAATCAGGTCGATCATGCGGCCGGATGCGGACAAGGTGCTGGGCTCTCCCCGCCGGGCACGGAGCCCCGGCCTCCCTGGCCGGGGCCCGGTGCACGTTCCCTAATCGCGCTGCAGCTGCGCGACCTTCATCCAGTCCGGCTGCGGCTCGAGCACGGTGAGCACGTAGAGACCGTCACCCTGCCGCTCGATCCGGGCCTGCCCGCTCGCCAGTGCGGCCGAAACCTGGTCCGGGCGCAGTTCGTACATGCCGCCCGAGACTGCATCGACCGCGAGTCCGACGAGCCCCCCGAACACGATGTTGCCCCACACCCAGCCGCTGACCCTGCGGCTGAGAGTGGCCTGGAACGGCTGGTAGCCGGCGAGCTCGATCCGCAGCACGTGCTCATCCTTGCGCGCGAGCTTGGTGACCAGGGGAGTCTTGCCGACCTCCCGGTTGTCGATCGAGATCGTGGCGCCGGCCGGGGTGCTCGAGATGGCAACCTGTTGCCGGGGACTGTGGATGATGGTGGCGCAGGCGCCGAGCCCGAGCGCTCCGATCGCCGTCGTCACCATGATCGCCGCATTACGCACGACTGTCGTCTTGGTCTTCATCTTGCCTCCGCGGTAAATGGCGCTTGCGCGCCGACGGTTGTTGGTATAGCCGCAGGCTGCGTGCGGCCCGCTTACAGCTCGGTCGCACCGCAGTTACAGTCGGCTCACTGCGGCAACGCCCCCCGGCCGGGGCCGGTCAACGCTGTAAGCGAGTTGTAAGCGCCGCGCGCCCGCGCGCGGCGCAGCATGGGCCTGGAAACCAACAGCCACTTTCAGCCGCCCCGCCGGCGGCCTATGCTGGCCGCAACGGCGGGGAGAATCGGGGGTAAGTCTCCGTGGCACCGGCAAGAACGCTCGCCAAGCTGACTCGACCCGCAGCGCCGGCGGCCCACTCGCGCGCGCGGCTGTTCGAGCGTCTGAATCGCCCCGACGCCCCGCCGGTCGTGTGGATCACCGGCCCGCCGGGCTCGGGCAAGAGCACCCTCGCCGCCGACTATGCGGCGCGCCGCACTGCCGGGTGCCTGTGGTACCAGGTGGACCGGGGCGATGCCGACGTCGCCTCCTTCTTCTTCTATCTCTCGCAGGCGGCACGCGAGCACGGCGCGCTCGATCCTCTGCCGCGCTTCGAGCCGGCGTACCTCGGCGACATCGAGGCCTTTGCGCGCGGTTACTTCCGCGAGCTCTGCCACCAGCTGAAATCGCCGTTCCTGGTGTTCGACAACTGCCAGGACGCGGGACCGGAGGCGGCGTTGCTCGCGGTATTGCGCGCAGCGGTGAACGAGCTGCCCGAGGGCAGCCGCCTGCTCGTGATCAGCCGCAACGCGCCGCCCGCGGGCTTCGTGCGGCTGCGCGCGCGCGGCCGCATGGAAGTCATCGGCTGGAACGATCTGCGCCTGACGCTCGAGGAAGCGCGCAGCATTGCGCGCGCGCGCGACGTCTCGCTCCCCGACGCCGAGCTGCAGCGGCTGCACGAGCGCACCCAGGGCTGGGCCGCCGGGCTGATCCTCCTGCTGCAGACCCACGGCGCGGATCCGGGCACGAGCGCCGGCGCGGCCGCCGAGACTCCGGCGGTGATCTTCGACTATCTCGCCGAGGAGTTCTTCCAGCAGTTCAAGCCCGACGTGCGCGAGTCGCTGCTGCGCCTCGGCTACCTGCCGCAGATCACCGAGTCGATGCTCGAAGGCCTCGGCGTCTCGGCCGACGCACGCCGGGAGCTCGGCGCTCTGGCGAGCGGCCAGTTCCTCGTGACCACGATCGCCGCAGGCCCGACCCCGGTGTTCCAGCTGCACCGGCTGCTGTGTGATTTCCTGCAGGCACGCGCCGAGCAGACCGGCACCCCCGCCGAGCAGATCGAGCGCAAGCGCCTGGCCGCCGACGTGCTGGCCGCCCATGAGCACTTCGGCGCGGCCTGCGCGCTGCGCATCGGCCTCGGCGACTGGCAGCAGCTCGCGGAGTTGATCCGCGCCCGGGCGGAGACGCTGCTGCGCCAGGGCCGCGGCCAGACGCTCGAGCGCTGGATCAGCGCGCTGCCCGAAAGCATTCGCGGCACCGATCCCTGGCTCTTGATCTGGCTCGGCCACAGCCGCTTTCCCTACGCCCCGGCCGCGGCGCGCGACCTCTTTGCCCGCGCCTACGAGCTCGCGAGCGCGGCGCAGCCGCCTGCGATCGACGCCGTGCTCGCCGCCATCAACGGCGGGCTGGAGGCGACGCTCAACGATCCGGAGCAGTTCGCGCTCTTCGACCCGTGGATCGAGGCCGCGACGCGCTGGACGCAGGAGCTCGATCACTGGCCGAGCGCGGACCTCGAGGCACGCCTCTCATCCAACATGTGCCTCGCTCTCACCATGCGCCAGCCGTGGCATCCCGATGCGCGGCGCTGGAAGAACCTGGCCGAGCGCGTCAGCCAGACGCACGCCGACCCGAATGTCCGCCTCGGCATCAATGCCGTGCTGATCATCATCGCGGCCTGGACCGGACACTTCAGCGCCGCCGAGACCATGATCGAGCTGATGCGCGAGATCGCCCAGGCGCCGCAGGTGACGGCGGTCACGGCCACGAAGTTTGCGCAGGCGCAGGCGATCTTCTTCATGCTGAGCGGCGACCGCGAGCGCTGCCTCGAGGCCGCGGAGCTCGGACTGCGCATCTCGGGCGAGAGCGGCGTGCGGCTCTGGAGCGACACCTTTCCCGTGAACCGCCTGCTGGGAGCGCTCGGCGCGGGCGATCTGGAGCTGGCGGCGCAGTTCATCCGCGAGCTGGAGGCGCGCCCGCCGACGCAGCGCCCGTTCGATGCATTCCTGCATGTCTACGGGCTCGCCTGGTACGCCATGCTGCGCGGCGACGGCTTCCTCGCCCATCAGCAGCTCAAGAACGCCGTGAAGCTCGCCGGCGCGCTCGGCGCGCCGTTCCTGGAGGCGAGCGGCTGCCTGGCACTGGCGCAGACGCTGCTGCGCAGCGGCGATGCCGCCGGCGCGCAGCGCGAGCTGGCGCGCGCGATCGAGATCGGCGCGCGGCTCAAGAACCGCCTGCTCGATCTCATGACGCTGCTCTCCCGGGCCCATCTCGCCCTCGAGGGCGGCGAGCGCGGACCGGCCCTCGAGCTGCTGCGCGAGGGTTTTGCCATCGCGCGGCGGCGCAGGATCATGCACGTCCTGTGGCTCGAGCCGCGCCAGCTCGCGCGGCTGTGTCAGCTGGCGCTCGAGGCCAACATCGAGCCGGA
Organism: Steroidobacteraceae bacterium; assembly: GCA_035625955.1. Taxonomy (GTDB): domain Bacteria; phylum Pseudomonadota; class Gammaproteobacteria; order Steroidobacterales; family Steroidobacteraceae; genus 13-2-20CM-66-19. The sequence goes on from DASPOP010000288.1 coordinate 5,070, forward strand.
CTTCGTGCGCCACCTGATCAGTCAGCGCCGCCTGCTGCCCGACCCGCCCCCCTACGGCCTCTCAGGCTGGCCGTGGCATTGCCGGGTTCGCGTGCTCGGCAGCTTTCAGCTCGAGACCGCGGAGTCGCCGCGCCCCGCGAAGACACGCGGCGGCGGCCGGCCGCGCGAGCTGCTGCAGGCGCTGGTGGCCCTCGGCGGCGAGCACGTGAAGCTCGAGCGCCTGGCCGCGACGCTCTGGCCGCGCATCGACAAGGACTACCAGCAACGCTCACTCAACACCACGCTCCACCGCCTGCGCGCGCTTCCCGGCATGGACTCGATCATCGTGGTCGAGGGGGGCGAGGCCAGCCTCGATCGGCGTCTGGTCTGGACCGACGTATGGGCGTTCGCCAGCGCGTGCGAGGAAATGCGCGCGCTCGGGACGAGCGCCGACCGCAAGGCGCCGCCGGATGAGCTGCTGCGTCTGACGCGCCTCGCCCTCGGCTACTACCGCGGGCCGCTGCTCGCCGGGGAGACGAAGACCGCCTGGGTGAAGCGCCTGCGGGATGAGTATCGCGACACGCTGGTGCGGACCGTGACCACGGCCGCGCAGGCGGCCGAGCGCGCCGGGCAGATCGATGCGGCCATCGACCTCTACGCCCGCGGCTGCGCCTGCGAGCCGGCCTCCGAGCCGCTGTGCTACCGCCTGATGCTGCTCCTCAACCGCATCGACCGCGTGAGCGAAGCCATCGAGGCTTACCAGCGCCACAGGATCGCGTGCCGCGGTGAAGCGGAAGATGACGATGAGCCGCCGGGCGATCGGGTCCCCAAAGCCCCGTCCACGCAGATGCGGGATCTGCACCGGCTGCTGCAGAGCCGCCTGAGTCCCGAGACTCTCGAGAGCGCAGCCCCCGAATGAAAAAGGCCCGGCCGGCTCAGCGCCGGCCGGGCCGTAATCAGCCCTCGACCTTACTGCTGGTCCTCTCCGCCGCCCGCGACGGCCTGGACGAAGTTCCAGCCGTTCGGAGTGCCGAGTCCTGTCGCCACGTCCCAGCCCGGTCCGGTCGTGAGCGTGGAATCCACGCCGAAGTCGATGACGAACCAGCGCGTCGAGAACGGGCTGTTGTAGAGCGCGCTGACGAACGCCGGCTGGTTGTTGAGCGGCGCTGCCAGCTCGGAGGCCCGCACGTGATTCACTCCGCCCGCGTCCGTGATCGTGCCGGTCACGTTGTTCGGCGAGCTGAAGTTCCAGATGTCGTAGATCGCGCCCGACCATGGCGGGATGCGATACAGGCGCGGCGCCGCCTGCCCGAGCAGATGGTGGGCCCGCTGCGTGGCGATCCCCCACAGCGCGCTGAACATCGGGCATGCGACGCTGGTGCCGCCGATCACCGAGATCGTCTGATCGCCGCCGCTGTCGAACGTGTAGACGATCTCGACGCCGGTGAACGGATCCGCGACCCAGGAGATATCGGGCGTACCACGGCGATTCCCGGGGACGCCGAACTGCCAGAAGGGCTTCGGGTAGGTATCGCTGAATCCGCCCGTGCCGCCGGAATCGAAGCCTTCGTTGAAAGGCACGTCGAGCGGCGGGCTGCCGAGCGAGATCCTGTCCACGATCTCCGTGAGCTCCGTGCCCCAGCTCGTCTGCCAGGCAATGTGCTTGCGGGAGTCGAGGGCGACGCTCACGCCTCCGACGCCCGTCGCGAAGGGCGAGCTCGCCGGCCAGCCGGTGGTGTCGTAGACACCGCCGGTCTGATTGGCGTTATCGCCAAAGTCGCCGGTGCTGAAATTCACCGACATGCCGGCCGCGCCGATCGCCTGCAGGAGGCCGTCGGCCGCGTTGTAGAACTCCGAGTCGCCGGCGATACCGACATCGAAGCCGCTCCAGCTGTTGGAGATCGCGACCACACCCGGCTGTTCCGCCGCCGTGAGGATCCCGCCGAACAGATTGCCGAAGGAATTGTCCGCCGTGACGACCAGGATGATGTTCGCGCCTGGCGCAACCGCGTGCACCCACTCGACGTCGAGCGTCGTCTCGGCCGCCCAGCCGGAGTTGGGATCACCGGAGAAATTCGACTCGGTCGGCGTGCCGATGACGGTGAGGTTGATAGGCGGCAGTCCCATGACGGCCGAGAACACGGCCGCGTCCTGCGCGATCGTGGTCGAGCCGAAAGCGTCGACGATCGCGATGGTCATGCCGGTGCCGTCGAGACCATGCTGGTAGAGCGGCGTCAGGTTATAGGCCGTCTGCAGGTCGCTCGGCTGGTAGCCGCAGGGCGCGAGGGTCCCGAGAGCGCTGTTGTTGATGTCGGCGCCGTAGCGGTTGCCCGTGTAGGTGGCGCTGACGCCGCCGCCCGAGAAACTCTGGGTGGTCGTCCCGAAGAAGCACTGCGCCGAGTAGAAGAAGCCGTTCGGCTGAGGGCCAAGCGGCACCGGCGGCACCATCATGCCCTCGGCGTCGGCCGGGGTGTGGACGTTGGTCCCGGCCTTCCTGCCGAGACGCGCGATCTGCGGCTCCGCGCCGAGGCTCGACAGCCCGCCGACTGCGGCCACCAGCGGCTGAAGCTCAGGCGGCAGGGTCGCGCTGCGGGCGCTGGCGCGGAACGTGCGCCCCAGCAGATCGTACTGATGCAGCTCCACCTTGAAAGTGCTCTGCGCGCGGGCGACCGTTGCCGAGGCCTTCACATACAGGTTGTCCTGACCGGGACTCACGATGAAGCCCTGCGCCTTGAGGAAGGCGGCGACTTTGGCAACGTCGGTCGGGCTCGGCGCGTGCTGCGCGCGCACCTGCTCCATGGAGAGGTAGGCGCCCTTGCCGGCCTGCTGGGCCGCCACCAGGGCATCGAGGCCCTGCTGGTCGCGCAGCTTCATCCACACGGTGAGCTCGATGGGGCTGGCGCCATTCACCGGCCCCAGATCAGTGGCCCGTGACAACAGCGACGGCCCGCCGCTCGCGAGTGCGGCGGTAGCGGCCGCGGCGCACAGGCACGCGGCGATCGACATCAGGAGTCTCTTCATGGCTTCCCCTTGCGATTGTTAGTGTGCGGGGCGTCCCTGCGGTGGAGACCTGCGCATCATCCCCGGTGCGCAATTTTGTTGGCCGGCAACGTACGCCCGCGATGGATCGCAGTCAACAACGCGAGGGTTCCTGCCGCCCGTGCGCGGCGTTCCCGCGTACGACGTGTGTCACGTTATGTTAATGCCGCTGCAATACTTCCGGCTGGCGCGAATCGGGACGGCCGGCTACACAAAGGCACCTGCAGCTTTCAGGCGGCGGGCCCCTTGAGAATCGCGGCGGTGACGCGATTGCGCCCGTCGTTCTTGCTGCGGTAGAGCGCTGCGTCCGCGATCTTCAGCACCCGCTCGGCGAGGCGCGGCTCCCCGACCGGCACGCGATCCATCCCGCAGAGCCCGAAGCTCGCGGTCACCTGCAGGGGCTTGCTGGAGGTCTTGAAGGCGGCGCCGCTGACCGCCGCGCGCAGCTTGCGCGCGACCGCGACCGCCGCCTCGTACCCCGTCTCGGGCATCACGATCGCGAACTCCTCGCCGCCGATCCGCGCGACCCAGTCGACGCCCTTGCGCAGCTGGCGCTGCAGGCGCGGCCCGAACTGCTTGAGGATGTCGTCGCCGGCGGCATGACCCAGGGTGTCGTTGATCTTCTTGAAGATGTCGATATCGCAGAGCATCAGCGACAGCGCCCGCCCGTAGCGGGCCGCGCGCTCGACCTCGCGGGGAAAATGCTTGCCGAAGAAGCGCCGGCTCGCGACCTTGGTGAGATCGTCCGTCGCCGAGAGCTTGCGGTTCTCGGCGAGCGTGATCCGCAGCACCGTCTC
>DASPOP010000289.1:0-2678 GCA_035625955.1 Steroidobacteraceae bacterium
TTCATGGCGGCGCCAGCGGCATCGGCACCACCGCGATCCTGCTCGGCAAGGCCTTCGGTGCCCGGGTCGTCATCACCGCGGGCACCGCCGCCAAATGCGCCGCGTGCCGCGAGCTCGGCGCCGACCACGCCATCAACTATCACGAGGGAGATTTCGTCGAGGCGACGCTGCGCGCCACCGACGGTCGCGGCGCGGACGTGATCCTCGACATGGTGGGCGGCGACTACGTGGCGCGCAACGTGGCGGCGGCGGCGGTCGGCGGACGCATCGCGGTGATCGCCCACATGGGCGGCGCCAAGGCGGAGATCGACCTGCGGCCGCTCATGGTGAAGCGCTTGCAGCTCTCGGCCTCGACCTTGCGCGCCCAGTCCGTCGAGAGCAAAGGACGGCTGGCGGCGGCGCTGCGCCAGAATGTCTGGCCGCTGTTCGCGAGCAAACGCCTGAAGCCGCTGATCCACGCGCGCTTCCCGCTCGCCGACGCAGCGGGCGCGCACAAGCTGATGGAGTCCGACGCGCATATCGGCAAGATCGTGCTCGACGCCTGAAACTGTGAATTGCCGCTGCGCCGGCTGCGAAAAAGTCGCGTGGGCTCACGGAATTGCCGTACCCTACCGGGCCAGACTCGACATAAGAACTCGACGGAGAATCCATGAGTCTCTCCCCGTACGGTCTGATCGAGCTGCCCTGGTGGGGCTACGTGCTGGTGACCTTCGTCACCATCGAGACGATGTTCCTCGGCGTCACGCTCTATCTGCACCGCGATCAGTCCCACGGCGGCCTGATCCTGCATCCCGCGCTCCGGCATCTGTTCCGGTTCTGGCTGTGGTTCAGCTCGGGCGCGATCACGCGCGAGTGGGTCGCGGTACACCGCAAGCACCATGCCTTCGCCGATCAGCCGGGCGATCCCCACAGTCCGGTGATATTTGGCCTGCGGCGTGTGCTGTTCGAGGGCTTCGAGCTGTACCGGGCGGCGGGGAGCGACCCGGAGACCCTCAGGAACTACGGCCGCGGCACGCCGGACGACTGGCTCGAGCGGCACGTGTACAGCCGCTATGCCTATGCCGGCATCGTGCTGTTCGTCATCGGCCACCTGGCGCTCTTCGGCGTGCCCGGCATCATCATGATCGCGGTACACCTCTCGGCCCAGCCCTTCTTCGCCGGCGGGGTGATCAACGGGCTCGGCCACGCGGTCGGCTACCGCAGCTTCGAGATGCCCTCGACCGCGACCAACCTCGTGCCCTGGGGGCTGCTGCTCGGCGGCGAGGAGCTGCACAACAACCATCACGCGTTCCCGCGCTCGGCGCGCTTCGCCGCGCAGCGCTGGGAGATCGATATCGGTTGGGTCTGGATACGGCTGTTCAGCGCGCTCGGCCTCGCGCGGGTACGCTGGGTCGCGCCAAGGCCGCATCTCGAGCGCCGCCGCCGCGAGCTCGACACCGATACGGTGCAGGCGCTGTTCACCAACCGGCTGTACGTGCTGCGTTCCTATGCGCGGCGCGTGGTGCTGCCGGTATGCCGTGAGCTGAAGCGGCGCGAGCCGGCGGTACCGGCGGGCACGCCGAAACTGCTGATCCGCCATCCCGCCCTGCTGGCCGAGGAGGCGCGGCGCCGGTTGCGCGAGCTGCTCGAGCGTTACGAGGTGCTGCGGCGCGTGGTCGAATACCGCGAGGGACTGCAGCTGGCCTGGGAGGACACTTCGGCGAGCCATTCGCTCGCGCAGCTGCGCGAGTGGTGCCGCCGCGCGGAAGACAGCGGCATCGCTGCGCTGCGCGAGTTTGCCCGGGGGCTGCCGGCCTACGCGGCTTGATTATTGGCTCGGGATCGCGCCATCCCTGGCGCGCCCCTCGCGCGGCGAGCGAAAAGCGTGGTTTTCGTTCGCCGCTCGCCGCCTGCGGCGGCGGGCACATCCATGTGCCTCATTTCACCTGCTAGGTAACTTTCTCCGGGAGACTGCGCGAGCGCGTCACCGTGCGCATCGCGAAGCTCGACTGCACGCGCGCGACGCTCGGCAGGCGCGTGAGATGCTGGTTGTGGATGCGCTCGAAGTCGGCGAGATCGGTGACCACGAGCCGCAGCAGATAGTCGTGCTCGCCGGTCATGAGATAGCACTCCATCACTTCCGGCACGCGCCGCACCGCGCTCTCGAAGGCTTCGAGGCCCGTCTGACTTTGACGGTCGAGTGTGATGCTGACGAATACGTTCACCGGGAACCCGGCGCGCTGCTGGTCGACGAGGGCGGTATAGCCCTCGATCAGGCCGGACTCCTCCAGCGCCCGCACGCGCCTCAGGCAAGCGGATTCCGAGAGACTCACGCGCGCGGCGAGCGAGGCGTTGGTCATGCGAGCGTCTTCCTGCAGAAGGCGCAGGATGGCGCGATCGTAGCGGTCGAGCTCCATGGCGCAAGAATCCTCTAATGCCAGCGGTTGTGTCGGCAGATTCTGCCATATAAGCAGGGCTTCGGGCTGAGAATACGCAACGGGCACCGGCGGCGCCGGGTTCTAATTCAGCGCACCGCAAACCAAAACCTTCGGGGAGACCGCCATGCGCATCGGTGTTCCGCGCGAGATCAAGGTGCATGAGTATCGGGTCGGCCTGGTGCCCGCCGGTGTGCGCGAGCTCACCGCCGCCGGACACGAGGTGCTCATCGAGACCGGCGCCGGCAACGGAATCGGAGTCGA
>DASPOP010000290.1:0-6239 GCA_035625955.1 Steroidobacteraceae bacterium
ACTGATCCTCGCAGGTCTCGCCTCGGTGATCTTCGGCGTCCTGCTGATCGCCCAACCGGGCGTCGGAGCCCTGACCTTGCTGTGGCTCTTCGCGGTCTATGCGATTGCCTTCGGCGTGATGCTCGTCCTGCTCGCGTTCAAAGTGCGCAGCGGCATCGGCCGGCTCACCAAGGCACTCTGACACTCTTTGCAACTCGCGGGCGGACCCGGACAGCGTGCGCTGTCCGGGCTCTCGCCCCGTGGGGAGCTCAGCGCACGCGCAGCGCCAGCGTCGTGCCCCAGAGCAACAGCGCCTGGACGACGAAGATGAGGAAGAACGTCCCCAGACACATCGCGCCGTACACGCCCTCCACGAAGTAGAAGGCGCCGATCATCCAGGGGACGAACGCCAGGCTCATCTCGCCTCTTCCCATCCGCCACCACGTCCACACGAGCAGCGCCCCGAGCGTGAACATGGCGCCGCTCACCCAGTACCACACGAGCTTGAGGAGCTCGAGCATGTGCGGATCGAGGCCCTTCAGGGTCGGCGCCACGTGCGCTGACCACTGACTTCCATGGCCAAAGGCGCCCAGGCCGACGCTGATCGCAGTCAGGAGAAAGAGCGCGGACAGGAGCTTGCGTGCCATTTGCTACCTCGCCGTACCCTCGAAGGAAGGCGGAACAGATCGCTACCGTAAGACATTGCGCGCCGTCCGTGCGACCCTGATCCGCACCTCTTTGGTGCGCTCGAGCTCTCTGTTGCTCCGGGAACGCCCCCGCGCAATCCGGCCGGGTGAGCAAGGCGCGCTCATCAACCGCGTCCTCGACGCGTAGGGGCCTGGCATGGCGGTTGCACTGCCTGCGGCATGACGACCTATCAAGGCTGGATGATGCAGGCGGCGCCTCCGCCCCGACCAAGGCTCGCGGCGCTCATCCGCGATGCGAGAGATGCCGACCTCGGCGCGATCGCAAAGATCTACGCGCACCATGTCAGGCACGGTCTCGCCTCATTCGAGGAGGTACCACCCGCAATTGTGGAGCTGCGGTCGCGCCGCGCTGCCGTCCTCGACTCGGGCCTCCCCTATCTCGCCGCGGAGCTGCGCGGCGAGGTCGTGGGCTACGCCTACGCGAGCGCCTACCGGCCACGTCCCGCCTATCGCTATACGGTCGAGGACTCGGTGTACATCGACCCGGGCCTCACCGGCTTAGGATTGGGCAGCGCTCTGCTCACGGCTCTGATCGAGCGCTGCGAGGCGGGCCCCTGGCGGCAGATGCTGGCCGTGATCGGCGACAGCGCCAACGCCGGCTCGATCGCATTGCACCGCCGCCTGGGATTCAGCCACGTCGGTACCTTCGCCGCGGTCGGATTCAAGCTCGGGCGCTGGGTCGACACGGTACTGATGCAGCGCCCCCTCGGCCGAGGCGATCAGAGTCCCCCCTGATCGAGCAGAAAGCTCGCGGGTCGATCCGGCTCAGGCTTCAGCGCCCGGCGGTGCGCGCCGGCGGCGGCGCCTCGTCCTTGAGGTACTTCGCGAGCCAGCCGTGCACTTCCTCGTAGAAATGCCGGCTGTCCTCGGGCTTCAGGATCCAGTGCCAGGCGTCCGGCCATACCAGCAGCCGGCTCGGCACCCGCATGCGCTGCAGCGTGCTCCAGGCCTCGAGTGTGTTGCCGAGCGGCACGCGGTAATCGCGCTCGCCGATGCTCATGAGGATCGGTGTCTTCCAGTTCGCCGCGTAGGTGATCGCGCTCTGCTCGCGCCAGATCGGGTTACCCGTCCAGGGCGGGCCGCCGTTGGCGAGCTCGCGGCCGTAGTTGAAGTCGCTCTCGCCCCACTGGGTCGTGAGATCGACTTCGCCCGCGTGGCTCACGATGCAGCGAAAGCGCGTCGTCGTGGCCTCGAGCCAGTTGACGAGGTGTCCGCCGTAGCTCGCCCCCAGCGCACACATGCGCGTGCCGTCGATGAAGGCAAAGCGCTTGAGCGCCTCATCGACCGCCTGATTGACCTCATCGCCCGGTGTCTTCAGGGGATCGAGCTTGATCTGCTGCGCGAACTTCTCGCCGAAGCTCGTCGAGCCGGTGTAGTCGACCGTCAGCACGACGTAGCCCGGCGCTCCCAGCAGGTGGTAGTTCCAGCGCAGTCCTATCTGATCGGAATCGTGAGCGGCCGGGCCGCCGTGGATGAGGAGCAGCAGCGGGTATTTCTTCCCCTGATCGAACGCCGGCGGCGTCACCAGCATGCTGTGGATGCTGCGTCCCCTGGCGCTGGTGAAATAGAACTGCTGCGGCGGCCGCCAGTCGATCGCGGCGGCCGCGGCGCTGTTGATCTCGGTGAGGTTCACGTGTCTGCCCGTGGCCGGATCGATCCGCACCACTTCGGCGGGGCTCACCGAGCTGCCGTAGCTGCCGACGAGCACGGTAGCCGGCGCCTTGCGCGCGCTCGCGAGTGCGGTGAAGCCGCCCACCTCGTGCGCGATGACGCGCAGCGGCGCGCCGCCCGCGCTCGCCACGCGATACAGGTTCTCGCGGCCGGACTCCGGGACGATCAGGTACACGCTCCTCGAGTCCGGGGTCAGCGCGAACGCGGTGATCTCGTGGTCGAAGTCGCGCGTCACCAGTGTGGGCTCGCCGCCGGCGGGCCAGGAGAGGCGCTCGAGGCGCGGCTGGTGATAGATCTCCTGATCCTGCATCGCGTACCTGAAGAACAAGGAGTGCCCGTCCGGAGCGAAGATGGCCTCGGCGTAGTTGCCGGGTGCGGCAGTGACCGCCTCGGGCTCCGCCCCGCCTTCCGCGCGCAGCCGGTAGAGGTGATAGCCGACATGGGCAAAAGCGGCGTTCCAGCGCTCGGTGGTCGCCGTGAACACGATCTCCTTGCCGTCCGGGCTCCAGATCGCCGACAGCGACACCGGGTTCTCCCCCTGCGCCGCGCCGTCGAAGCCCGCGCCGCGCGCGAACGCGGTCGGCGAGAGCACGTCGCGCGCCGCCGCGCCTTCCTCCAGCGACTGCACCAGAATCGTCGGCCGCCGGTCGTCGAGCCACTGATTCCAGTAGCGCACCGGGAAATGCTCGTAGGCACGCACGTTGTACGTGCGGGCCTTGCGCTCGGCCGCGATCTTCCTGTTGGCCTCGTCATCGAATGCGCCGGGGTACACCAGCGACTCGAACAGGATCGCCTTGCCGTCCGGCCGCCATTGCGGATTGGCGGCACCGGTCGAGAGGTTGGTGAGCCGGCGCGCTTCGCCGCCGCCGGCGAGATCGAGGAGATAGATCTGCTCGGTCTCATCGCCCTCGCGCTTGGTGGCGAAGACGATGGCGCGGCTGTCGGGCGACCAGGCGACGCCCTTCTCGGCGGCGCGTGTGTGCGTGAGTCGCCGCGGCGGCGTCTTGCCGTCGGCTGCCGTCAGCCACAGATCACTCACCTCCTTGTCGGGCTCGTAGGCAGGCTCGAGAACGCTGAACACCACCCACTTGCCATCCGGGCTCACGACCGGACCGCCGACGCGCTTCATCATCCAGAGCTTCTCGTGCGTGATGGGCGTCCTCGCCGCGGGCGTCTGCGCGAACGCGGCCAGCGGCACGGCAACGGAGAGCGCGGCGAAGGCGCTGCGAAGATGTCGGCCGGCGCGGCCGCAGTTGGATCTGTGCATGGGACCCCCTCGAGGCCAGGGGAGTAGGATACAGCCGGACGCTCCATGACCCGGCTGCAACGTCGTAACTTTTTGTCAATGACGGCGCTCGCCGCAGCATCCCCGCTGCTGCCGCGAACGGTGCGCGCCGCACTCTCGCCCCGGCGCAGCGCAGAGAGCGCGCGTTTCAGGCTGCGGCCGTTCGATCTCACCGCGGTACGTTTGCGGCCGGGCGCGGCGCTCGAGGCGCTCGAGGTGAACCGCCGCTATCTCATGGGACTCGATCCCGACCGCCTGCTGCACATGTTTCGCGTGACGGCGGGGCTGCCGAGCCATGCCGAACCGCTCGGGGGCTGGGAGGCGCCGGACAACGAGCTGCGCGGACATTTCACCGGGCACTACCTGTCGGCGTGCGCGCTGCTCGCCGCACAGACCGGGGACCGGGGCGCGCGCGAGCGTGGCGTCCGCCTCGCCGCCGAGCTCGCGAGGTGTCAGGACGCGATCGGCACCGGGTACCTGAGCGCCTTTCCCGTCGATCTCTTCGACCGGCTGCGCGTCGGACAGCCGGCGTGGGCGCCGTTCTACACGCTCCACAAGATCATGGCGGGGCTGCTCGATACCGCGACACTGAGCGCGGACCGCGGCTCGCTCGCTACGCTCACCCGCATGGCGGCGTGGGTCGAGCGCTGGGTGCAGCCGCTCGATGAGAGGGAGATGGCGCGCGTGCTCGAGCGCGAATACGGCGGCATGAACGAGGTGCTCTACAACCTCTCGGCCTACACCGGGGAGGCGCGCTGGCGGGCCGTGGCGCAGCGCTTCGACAAGCAGCGGGTGTTCGCGCCGCTCGCCCTAGGTAGCGACGAGCTTCAGGGCCTGCATGTCAACACCACCATTCCGCAGATCATCGGCGCGGCGCGCGGCTACGAGGTCGGCGGAGATGCGCAGCTGCACGATGCGGCGGCGTTCTTCTGGCACACGGTCGCGGAGCGGCGCTGCTACTGCACCGGCGGCACGAGCAACGGCGAATCGTGGAATACGCCGCCCGGGATGCTCGCCCACGAGCTGTCGGGCTACACCGAGGAGTCCTGCGTCACTTACAACATGCAGAAGCTGACGCGGCATCTCTTCGCCTGGACCGGCGATCCGCGCCTCGGCGACTACTACGAGCGCGCCCTCTACAACGGCATTCTCGGCGTGCAGCACCCGTCCGACGGCGGCAAGCTCTATTACCTGCCGCTCGAGGGCGGCTACTGGAAGCTCTTCGGCACGCCGCTGCACGACTTCTGGTGCTGCAGCGGCAGCATGGCCGAATCCTTCGCCAAGCTCGGCGACAGCATCTACTTCCACGACGACAGCGCTGTCTACGTCAACCTGTTCGTGCCCTCCGAGCTCAACTGGGCGGAGCGCGGCGTGCGGGTGACACTCGATACGCGCTTTCCGGAGGAGGAGACGTTGCGGATCGGCGTGCACCCGGCGGAACCTGAGCGCCTCGCGCTCAAGGTCCGCGTCCCCTACTGGACTGCCGGCGTCGAAGCGCAGCTCAACGGCCGGCCGCTCATGCTGAGCGCAAGCCCCGGCAGTTATCTCAGCGTCGAGCGCACCTGGAGGGCGAACGACACGCTCACCCTGCGCCTGCCGATGCGGCTGCACGTCGCGCCGATGCCCGACGACCCTTCCGTCCGGGCCGTGATGTACGGACCCCTGGTGCTCGCCGCGCGCCTCGGCAGGCAGGGCCTGACGCCCGAGAATCTGCGCGCGCCGCCCACGCGGCCGCGCAAGATTCCCGAATACACTGCCGAGCCGATCCCGGTCGCGCCGCTCACCGTCGGCTCTCAGGATCCTGACAGCTGGCTCACGCCCGTCGACGGCCGGCCGCTCGAGTTCCGCACCCGGGGTCAGAAAGAGGATCTCACGCTCATTCCCCTGAACCGCGTATTCGATGAGCGCTACGCCGTATACTTCAAAGTAATCGAGACCTGAATGAGCACCCGTAGATGAGCACCCGGCCACTTTCAGTCAGACGCGATCCGGGCTATACGGGCCTCACCGGCGCCGTCGGCACCCTGCCCTCGCCCTGGTATTTCGATCCCGGGCACTACCGGCAGGAGCTGAGCCGCATCTGGTACCGGCACTGGATCTACGCGGGCCGCTCGGCCGACATCGCCAGCCCCCGCAGCTTCCGGACACTCGAGGTGGGCGACCAGTCGGTCGTGCTGGTGCGGGGCGAGGATGGGATCGCGCGCGCCTTTCACAACACCTGCCGGCACCGCGGAGCGACGCTCTGCCGCGAGCGCACCGGACGCTTGCCCGCCGCCGGCATCGTCTGTCCGTATCACGCCTGGCGGTACAACCTGAGGGGCGAGCTGGTGCAGACCTCCTCCAAGGCGCACGCCGAGGGCTTCGCGCTCGAGGATTTCCCGCTCTACAGCCTGCCGGTCACCGAGTGGAACGGCTTCCTCTTCACGGCTCTCAGCGCGAGCCCGCCGCCCTTCAGCGCCAGCTTCGATCTGCCGCTCAACCGGCTCGATGACTGGCGGCTCGGCGACCTCGTGGTCGGCCATCGGCTCACGAAGACCATGCGCTGCAACTGGAAGGTGTTCTGGGAGAACTACAACGAGTGTCTCCACTGCCCGGGC
>DASPOP010000291.1:0-3992 GCA_035625955.1 Steroidobacteraceae bacterium
ACGGACGCGCTGACCAGGTACGTCGCCGAGGTCACGCCGGCGGTCGGCACCGAAACCGAGAGCGTGTCGGGTACGGGCGGCACGACCCCGTTGCCGTCCGGCGCATCGAATGCATACTGGTAGGGCGCACGGGTCGCGGGGGGATTGAGCTCGAGGAGCGCCAGCCGGACGCGCTGTCGGGCCGCGACCGGCGTGGCAAAGGTGAGCGTTACGCTCGCGGCGGCGGCGGTCGCGGTGACGAGCGGCGCCAGGTCGAAGCTCGCCACGTTGCTCTCGATCGACGCATGCGCCACGGGTGGTGAGCCCATGAGCTGCGGATACTTGAGCTGCACGCTCGTGGTTCCGGCATAGAGGCCCGCCGGCCATGCGCCCGGCGCCGGCAGCACGAACTGCAGTTGGTCGTTGGTGAGCAAGCTCAGCTGCGCCGTGAGATCGAGGCCGCCGACCAGCAAGGTGAGGCCCGTGGCATTGAGATTCGCGCCCCGCAGCCGCACCGTCGCGCCCGGTACGATCGCGACATCGGCGCCCGCAACGTTCTCCACCGTGTCGATGGTGGGTGGGCTGAACGGCGTGGCGTAGAGCTGCCGCTGCCGTACCGGCAGCGCCGGACGCGACGGGGCCGCCGAGCGCAGCAGCACCACCGTGACCAGATAGGCGACGCTCGGCCGGTAGTTGCACTGGAACGCCGACCACAGGCGGACGATCTCTTCCGTGGTCATCGGTAGCGGCGAGATCTTGATCAGCTCGACCTGGTCGGCGAGGCCGGAGAGCGCGACGTTCTTCGGCAGCTTGGCGCTGCCGCTCGTCAGCACGGTGCGAATCTCGCTGCGGCCGAGGCCCGGCGTGTCGTGCAACACCTGCAGCGCGCCGCCGAGCAGAGTTTCCGCGTCGAAGTCCTTGGTACCGTACGCGGTGAGGAGGTAATAGAGATCGATCCCGAGTGCCGGGTTCGCGACGCGATCACCGCGGCTGTCGCGGCTCGGCAGCTCGAGATTGGCCCAGCCGGCATTGCGCGTCAGGTTGTAGAGGAAGAGGTTGAGCTGGCTGAACGCGCCCGTGCCGGTGACCGCCACCTGATCGGGAGCGCCGACACTGACGGCGACGTCGTTCGATGCGGATCCGAACAGCGAGCCGCCGAGATTCATGGCGTTCATGCCCGAGACGAGTACGTCCTGGAGCACCGCGGACACGCCGGCGATGGCGAGCGGACCGCTCACGAGGCGACTCCATGGCGCCGGCGCAGATGCTCCTCGAGCGCGACAGGCGTCGGCAGGGGAGCGGCGGCGGGAGCGGGTGCGGTGGGCTGTGCCGCCGGCGCGGCGGCGCGCACTTCGATCACGCCAATCGTGACCTCGACCTGCGTGGCGGCGGGCTCGAGGTGCGCCGGCTCGGCGTGTGCGGGTGACTCGACCCGCACCGCCCGGAGCGGCGTCGGCGGCGCCGCGGCTGCGGGCTGCGCGGGAAGATCGATCACCGTCTCGAGTCGGGTCAGCTGCTCGATCCGCAGCCGCCGCTCGGGCGCAGACAGCGGCGGGGCAGGCGCGTACTCGGCCGGCGGGGCGGCGCTCTCGGGCTCCGCGCTGAGCGTTCGATCCTGCGCGAGCGCGGGCTCCGGCGGGCTCGCGGCCTCGAGGCGCGTCGAGATCCGCCTCACCTCGGGCACCGCAGCCGGCGTCGCGAGCGGGGCCGTCGATTCGACTCGCAGCTCGGGAAGCGCGGGTGGCACGGGCGGCGGCGGGCTCGCGGGCGGCTCGGGGGGATCCACGGTCGGGCGCGAAACCAGGGGGGCGCGCGGCGTATCGCGCATACGCGCCGCCGGCGGGGAGGCGTGCGCACCCGCAGCCCTCGGTGCGCGCGGCGGCTCGATGTACACGCGCTCGATCACTTCCGCCAGACCCGGCTCGAAGCGGCCCGCGAGCCGCGGTCGGAGGGCGGGTGGCTCGAGCGCGCGGCGCACGATCTGCAGCAGGAAGCTCATGCCGCGGCGAGCTCGAGGTATTGGCGACGCCGAAAGGCGGTCATCGCCAGGATCTCCGCCTCGCTCCACCCGTAGGCGCGCGCGAGCTCGTGGACTTCGCGCAGCCGCCGGCGCGCCCAGTGATCGAGCTCCGACCACAGATAACGGGCGATATCGAGATCGGCCTGCCAGGCGTGCGCGCACGCCGGACAGCTCAGTGCGAGCGTACTGACCGCCCGGGGATCCGCCCGGCTCATCGCCTCTTCGAGGGCTTCGATCACCTCTGCCGGCAACGTCTCGACGGCGCACGGCTCACCGTCCCGGGCGGCCTCGAGGATGCAGCGTTCGAGCAGCAGCCGGCACGCCGCGTCCGCGCTGTCGCAGCGGCCGAGCGCCTGCTGATCGAGTGTATTGATGCGCCGGAAGCGCACGCGGTGTCCCGCGCTTTCGACCTCGAGCGGCACACCCTCGCCCGTCGGCGCCGCCCGCAACTGCGTGGTCGCCGCATCGAACTCGAGCGGTGCGTCGCACGCGGGGCAGTTTGTAAAGCAGGGCAGAGCGGCACCGAACAGCGCCTGGCGCAGTTCGAGCAGCAGCGCATCGCGCTCACCCAGCGGTAGACCCGCCAGCTCGTCGGCGCTGGAGGAGGGCAGCGCTGCCTCGAGCAGCCGCAGCGGCCGCAGGCTCGCATCTCCCGCGCTGCCGCGCTCCCAGCAGACGAGCCAGTCGCGCGCCGTCAGCGTATCCGCGTCGCCTGGCATGGCCTAGCTCGGGGCCGTGAGGGTCGGCTCGGTCGGCTCCTTGGTCGCGATGTCGCGCTCCCAGCCTTCGTTCTCGAGCTTGAGACGCGAGATCGCCACCGCGTTCGCGTTGGCATCCAGATCCGGCATCGCCTGGAATTCCGACACCCAGCAGCGATAGATGCGGTACGCGATGGCGAGCTGCCCGGCTTCGTTATAGAGCTCGAGAATGATGTCCTTGCGAAAATCCTTGAGCGAGACCTCGCCGCCGAGCTGGTTGCCGTAGCTCCAGACCTTGTTGGCCCAGGCCTCGAACTCCACATCGTGCGTGACGCCGGCCTCGAGCGTGACCGCGTCGTATTCGGTGCGGCCGGGTCCCTTGCGGCTCGAGCTCGCGTCGCCCCCCTCGCGGTGTTTGACGACTTCGGTGGTTCGCTTGAGCGCGCTGACCTTGCTGATACCGGCGACGTAGCGGCCGTCCCACTTGAGGCGGAATTTGAAATTCCGGTAAGGGTCGAATCGCTGCGCGTTGACCGTGAACTGCGCCATGAATCGTCTCCTTCGCTTCCTAGGTCTGAATCTGGCCGGCGAGCTGCTGGATCTGAATGACGACGAACTCGGCGGGCTTGAGCGGCGCGAACGCGACCAGAATGTTGACGATGCCGTTGTTGATGTCGGTCTGCGTGGTCGTCTCGCTGTCGCACTTGACGAGGTAGGCAGCCGCCGGTGTCTTGCCCTGGAACGCCCCCTGCCGGAACAGGTCGTGCATGAACGCGCCGACGTTCAGGCGGATCTGCGCCCACAGCGGCTCGTCGTTCGGCTCGAACACCACCCACTTGGTCCCGCGGTACAGGCTCTCCTCCAGGTAGAGCGCGAACCGCCGCACGGGCACATACTTCCACTCGCTCCCCTCATCGTCCGAGCCCACCAGGGTCCGCGCGCCCCAGGCGACGTTGTTATAGTTCGGAAAGTTGCGTGCGCAGTTGAGACCGAGCTTGTTGAGAACGCCGTTCTCGATGTCGGTCAGGGCGTACACCTGGCCGAGCACGCCGTTCAAGGTCGCGTTCACACCCGCGGGCGCTTTCCACACCTTGTACTGGGCGTCGGTGCGTGCATAGAGGCCGGCGATCACCCCGCACGGGGCGAACGTCCGCAGGTCGAAGTTGTTGAGCGGATCCGCGAGACGCAGGCGCGGGAAGTAGGCCGCGGCGTTGCGGTCATGTGCGGCGAGCAATGTCGACTTCCAGTCGGCGGCCGCATCGACATTGTTGATGTTCGGCGGCGGATCGACCAGC
>DASPOP010000292.1:0-5179 GCA_035625955.1 Steroidobacteraceae bacterium
CTGTTTCCGGGACACGGCGGGGTCATGGACCGGATCGACAGCCTCACCGGGGCGGCGCCGGTGCTGCTCCTCGGACTGACGCTGCTCGGAGTCGTGGCGTGATCGGCGTCGCGGTGCTCGGCTCCACCGGCTCGGTCGGGGAGAGCACGCTCGACGTGCTGGCCCGCCACCGCGAGCGCTTCAGCCTCATCGCCGTCGCCGCCCACCGCAACGCCGGGAAGCTCGCCCGCCAGGTCCTCGAGTGGCAGCCCGCCTACGCGGCGCTCGCGGACGAGACTGCGGCGCACGAGCTCGTGACCCTTCTCGGCGGCGGCGCCCCGCGCACTCAGGTGCTTGCCGGTCCCGGGGCGCTCGAGGAGATCGTGCAGCTCGCCGAGGTGCAGTGCGTGATGGCGGCCATCGTCGGCGCGGCGGGACTCAAGTCCACGCTCGCCGCGGCGCGCGCCGGCAAGCGGCTGCTGCTCGCCAACAAGGAATCGATGGTGATGGCCGGACCGTTGCTGCTGGCGGCGGTGCGTACTGCGGGCGCGACGCTGCTGCCGATCGACAGCGAGCACAATGCGATCTTCCAGTGCCTGCCGGCCGGTGCGCGTCCCGGAGTCGCGCCGCCGGGCCTCAGGCGCGTGCTGCTCACGGCCTCCGGCGGCCCGTTCCGTGCGACACCGCGCGAGGCGCTCGCCGCGGTGACCCCCGAGGCCGCGTGCGCCCACCCGAACTGGGTGATGGGCCGCAAGATCTCGGTGGACTCCGCCACGCTCATGAACAAGGGTCTCGAGCTCATCGAGGCGTGCCTGCTCTTTGGGCTCACACCCTCGCAGGTCGAGGTCCTGGTGCATCCCCAGAGCATCGTGCACTCGCTGGTCGAGTACGTGGATGGCTCGGTGCTCGCCCAGCTCTCGGCCCCCGACATGCGCACGCCCATCGCGCATGCGCTCGCCTGGCCGGAGCGCATCGACTCCGGTGTAGAATTCCTCGATCTGCTCAAGGCCGGCCGGCTCGACTTCCAGGCTCCCGATTACGACCGCTTCCGCTGTCTCGCGCTCGCCCAGGCGGCGGCGCGCGCCGGGGGGTTGCATCCGGTGCTCCTGAACGCGGCCAACGAGGTCGCCGTGCAGGCGTTTCTCGAGCGGCGATTGAACTTTCCCGGCATCGCCGCGGTCATTGAGGCGGTGGTGGAACGGGGTGCCGGCGGGCCGATCGGAGGTCTGGAGGATGTGCTGGCCGCCGACGCCGAGGGCAGACAGCGGGCCTGCGAGCGCATCGTCGGCATTACAAGAAGTGAGTCGGTGAGGGGCGCTCACGCATGAGCCTGTTCTGGTACGTACTGTGGTTCGTGGTCGCCGTGGGCCTGCTGGTCACGGTGCACGAATTCGGCCATTTCTACGTCGCGCGGCGCCTCGGCTTCCGCGTGCTGCGCTTCTCGGTCGGTTTCGGCAAGCCGCTGGTGAAGTGGACCGCGGGCGCCGATGCCACCGAGTACGTGATTGCCGCCGTGCCGCTCGGCGGCTACGTGAAGCTCCTCGACGAGCGCGAGGGACCGGTCGAGGACCGGGACCTGCCGCGCTCCTTCACCC
Organism: Steroidobacteraceae bacterium; assembly: GCA_035625955.1. Taxonomy (GTDB): domain Bacteria; phylum Pseudomonadota; class Gammaproteobacteria; order Steroidobacterales; family Steroidobacteraceae; genus 13-2-20CM-66-19. The sequence continues at coordinate 1,575 of DASPOP010000292.1, forward strand.
ACCGCCCGCACTGGCAGCGCATCGCGGTGCTGCTCGCCGGGCCCGCCTGCAACATCCTGTTCGCGGTGCTGGTGCTCTGGGGCATGTTCTGGCTGAAGGGCGTCAACGAGGTGAAGCCGGTGGTCGGGGACGTCACCACGGGCTCGGTCGCCGCGGTGGCGGGCTTGAGGAGCGGCGATGAGATCCGCGCCGTCAACGGCGCCGCCGTGGGCAGCATGCGCGATGTGGTGTTCGACCTCCTGGATGCGATGAGCGCGCGCGGCGAGGCGGACCTCGCGGTGCGCGGCCAGGACGGTGCCATGCGCAGTCCGCGGCTTCTGGTGGGCGACGCCGACACCCGCCGGCGCCTCACCGAGCCGTCGGAGCTGTTGCGCGGGCTCGGTTTCGATTTCTGGCCGCCGGTCCCGGCGGTGATCGGCAAGGTCGAGGCCGGCGGACCCGCGGCGCGCGCCGGCCTCGCCGCGGGCGACCGGATCCTGGCCGTCGACGGCGCGCCGGTCGCCAACTTCCACGACCTCATCGCGCTGGTCAACGCGCGTCCCGGCGAGCGGGTGACGATCGACTACAGCCGCGGCGGCGTTGCCGGCAGCGCCGGCGTACAGGTGGCGAGCGATGAGGCCAGGGGCAGGCACATCGGGCGCATCCACATCGACCCGCCGCCGCTGCCGAAGACCTATCCGGAGTCGATGCGCATGCACATCGCGCTGTCGGCCGGCGGCGCGCTGGCCCACGCCACCAATGAGGCCTGGAGCATGACCGTGCTGCAGGCGCGGCTGTTCTGGCGCATGGTGCTCGGGCGGGTGTCGCTGAAGAACCTGAGCGGCCCGCTGTCGATCGCGGAGTTCGCGGGAGAGTCGGCCGAGGCGGGCGTATCGGCGTTCCTCGGCTTCCTGGTGCTGATTTCCCTGTCGCTCGGTTTCCTCAACCTGCTGCCGATCCCGATCCTCGATGGCGGGCAGATCGTCTTTCAGCTGATCGAGTGGCTGAAGGGCAGCCCGCTCTCGGAGCGCACCCAGGCGTTCGGGCAGCAGGTGGGAATCGCGCTGCTCATCGTCCTGATGGGTGTGGCGCTGTACAACGACATCACGCGCCAATTGAGTTGAGTGGTTTGCGTGTGGGGCCGCGCCGCGGCCGAAGCCGTGCTGGAGGCCGCGAGGCCTGCAGCTCTCGAATAATGCAAGACAGGCGCCCGGGGGGCGCGAAGGTGAGATTACTTGGGTGTTGAAGCATGAAGCTGCGCGTCGCATTGGCCGCGCTCGCGCTGTTGGTGCAGACCGCCGTGGTGCTCGCGCAGGGCGCGCCGGATACCGACTTCACCGTCGGTGACATCCGCGTCGAGGGCCTGCAGCGGGTCTCCGAAGGCACGGTCTACAACTATCTGCCGGTCAACATCGGCGATCACCTCACCGGCCAGCGCGTGCGCGAGGCGATCCGCGCGCTGTACGCCACCGGCTTCTTCCGCGACGTGCAGCTGCGGCGCGACGGCAATGCGCTGGTGGTGGTGGTGGCCGAGCGTCCCTCGATCGAGAGCTTCGAGATCACCGGCAACAAGGACATCAAGACCGAGGACCTGCAGAAATCGCTGCGCGGCGTCGGGCTCGCCACCGGCAAGACCTTCGACCGCTCGGTGCTCGAGGACGTCACCCAGTACCTGACCGACCAGTACTTCGCGCGCGGCAAGTACGGCGTGCGCATCGATACCAAGGTCGAGGAGGAGGCCGGCAACCGCGTCAAGGTCAAGGTCGACATCAAGGAGGGCAACCGCGCCAAGATCCGCCAGATCAACATCGTCGGCAATACGCGCTTCAAGCCGAAGCAGATCCTCGACAGCCTGGAGCTGAAGACGCCCAACTGGCTCTCCTGGTACAAGCAGGACGACCGCTATTCGCGCGAATCGCTGCAGGGCGACCTGGAGAAGGTGCGCAACTTCTACATGGACCGCGGCTACGCCAACTTCCAGCTCGAGTCGACCCAGGTGGCGATCGCGCCCGAGAAGGAAGACATCTTCATCACCATCAACGTCGACGAGGGCCAGGTCTACAAGATCTCCTCGATCAAGCTGGCCGGCACCTTCGTGGTGCCGCAGGCCGAGCTCGAGCGGCTGGTGCTGGTGCATCCGGGCGAGATCTTCGACCGCAAGCTGATCACTGCTTCGCAGGAGCTGATGCAGAACCGCATGGGGCGCGACGGCTACGCCTTCGCCAAGGTCGAGCCGGTGCCCACCGCCGACAACAGCAATCACACCGTAGCGCTCACCTACTTCGTCGATCCCGGCAACCGCGTGTACGTACGCAACATCACTTTCTCCGGCGTCACCCGCATCAACGACGAGGTGCTGCGCCGCGAGCTGCGCCAGCTGGAAGGCGGCTGGCTGTCGAACGTGGCGCTCGAGCGCTCCAAGCAGCGCATCCAGCGCCTGCCGTACATAAAGACCGTGGATTTCGAGACCACGCCGGTCGCCGGCGTTCCCGACCAGGTGGACGTCAACTACAAGATCGAGGAGGGCCCGGCCTCGCAGCTCTCCGGCGGTGTCGGCTACTCCGCGACCTACAAGTTCCAGCTCAACGCCAGCTTCGCCGACGCCGACTTCCTCGGCTCGGGTCAGCGCGTCGCGATCGAGCTCAACGGCGGCGCCTTCAGCAAGGTGTACACGCTGGCCTGGACCAACCCTTACACCACCATCGACAACCTGCAGCGCACGATCTCGGCGAGCTACCGTAACGTGACGCAGTTCGTGTCCTCGTCGTCGAACTTCTCCTCCGAGACCCTCACCTTAGGGCCCACCTGGGCCTACCCGATCACCGAGAACATGTACCTGCGCTTCGGCGCGGTGTTCGAATCCTCGCAGCTGCTCACCAACTCGCTCACCAGCGCCGAGCAGGCGCAGCAGTGGGTGCAGGAGAACGGCCATCCCTACAACCGCATCGCGCACGACGACGCGAGCAACAACGAGTACGTCTTCTACGGCACGAATTTCAAGAACGTGCAGGCGGTGGTGGGCTGGGACTGGGACACGCGCAACCGCACGCTGTTCGCCGACCGCGGCATGCACCAGGCGGTCAGCTTCTCCATGACCACGCCGGGGAGCGACGTACGCTACTGGATCGGCAACTATCAGTTCATCAGGTACGTCCCGGTGTGGCACTCGTGGACGCTCTCGTTCCTCGAGGGCGTCGACTACGGCGCACCGCTCAGCACCACCACCGGGATCCCGCCCTACCGCCAGTTCTTCGGCGGCGGGCCCGACAACGTGCGCGGCTTCCGCGAGAGCCTGCTCGGCCCGCGCGACCAGTTCGGCAACCCCTACGGCGGCAATATGCGCCTCACCAGCCAGAACGAGCTGATCTTCCCGATGCCGTCCAAGTGGGCGCAGACCGCGCGCGTCTCGCTGTTCTATGACATGGGCGGCGTGTACGAGACCGGCTCGAAGCTGCAGTTCTTCGGTCCCGACAACATCACGCCCGAGTCCTACCGCCTGGCGGGCTTCTCGAGCCTCAAGCGCTCGTTCGGCCTGTCGGTCACCTGGCTCGCCCCCATCGGGCTCTTCCGCTTCAGCCTGGGAGTGCCGCTCAACGCCAAGCGGGGCGACGGCGTGACCAAGTGGG
>DASPOP010000293.1:0-2078 GCA_035625955.1 Steroidobacteraceae bacterium
CCCGCGTCAGGTTCTCGCAACCGGCTGTGGTGATGGCGAGGTCGTCCTCGATGCGGATGCCGCCGAATTTCATGAGGCCGGCCACGCGCGGCCAGTTGATGCAGCCCGATTGCCGGTCATCGGCCCGCGCCGCCTCGAGCAGCTGCGGAATGAAATAGATTCCCGGCTCCATGGTGACGACGAAGCCGGGCTCGAGAGTGCGCGTGAGCCTGAGGTACGGATGACCCTCGGGCCGGGGAATGTCCCCATCACCGCGCGCCTTCATGAATCCGCCGACGTCGTGGACTTCAATCCCGAGCAGGTGCCCGATGCCGTGCGGCAGGAATACCTTGGTGACTCCGGTGGCGACCGCTTCCTCGCCACTGCAGCGCACCAGGTCGGCTTCCCTGAGCAGCCGTCCGGTCTGCGCGTGCGCCTCGAGCTGCACCTCGCGCCAGTCCACCCCAGCACGCACTCCCGCGCACAGCCGCTGCTGCAGCTCGTCCATCCGCGCGATCAGTGCGCGAAAGTCCGCGTCCCGCCAGGCATGGGTGCGCGTGATGTCGCTCGCGTAACCGGCGAACTCCGCGCCCGCGTCGATCAGCAGTGAATGCCGCTCGCGCGGCGCATGCTTGTTCAGCACCTGATAGTGCAGCACCGCGCCGCCTTCGTTGAGCGCGATGATCGGGTTGTACGGCAGCTCCTGCTCGCGCAGCCCGCAGCCGGTGAGAAATTCAAGCTCGATCTCGAACTCGGACGCGCCGGCCTCGAAGGCGCGCGTGGCAGCCAGATGCCCGCGGGCGCCGCGGCGGTTCGCGGCCCGCATGCAGGCGAGCTCGTAGGGGCTCTTAACCGCACGGTCATAATCGAGCGTTCGCATGAGGACGCGCGGATTGACCGCGGCCGGACCCCAGGCGGCGATCTCAGGCGTGGCATCCCCGATATACGCCGCCCGCGACAGGTCCTTGGGCAGCGCCGCGCGCGCGGCGGCGCCGTCCGGGACGGGCAGGACGTCGAAATGGCGCACCCAGTAGCCGCGCGGCAGGTCCGCGGGCTTGTACCAGTAGTCGCGGGGCTGGTTGAGGATCAGCTTCGGGCGCGAGCCGGGCTCGAACCAGATGAAGGAATCGGGGACATCAGGGAGCGGAACCCACACTTTGAAGGGGGCGTGTGCCACGAAGGGGTAGGTTCGATCGTCCTCGAACACCGTGAGCGCGGACCCCGATTGCACCAGCAACCCCGTGAAGCCGCAGGCAGTAAGAGCCCGGGCGGTGCGGTCGCAGAGCGCTGCCAGATGCGGGCCGAAGGACTCTTCCAGCCCCTGGGCTAAAGCGGGTTCGATGTCGGACATTCGCTTGTCTCCCGTCAGCCACAAACCGCGGGTCGGCCTGTCGCGCCAGCCCGACAGCAAGGCATCGCTGCGTCGGCGCGCGGCAGTTTCCAATCGTACCGGGACTTCTATAGAATTTGCGGTCTCCGCGGCTCAATTTTGAGAGGCGGAACGGCCTCACCAAGCCGTGGTCTTATCCACACAACTCTCGCTTCCTCCGGGGAACTATCGATGAACACCAAACTTGCTCTTAGCGCAGTCGTTGCGGCGCTGATGCTGACGGCCTGCGCGAAGCAGGAAGCCGCGGCACCTGAAGCCGCTGCTCCTCCTGCTCCGGCTGCCGCTCCGGCGGCGGCTCCGGCTCCTGCTGACCAGGCCGCCGCTCCGGCTGCCGCCACCACCGCTGCTCCTGCCGGCGAGGCCGCCGGCGCTGCTGCGGCGCCCGCTGCTGGCGCTGCTCCCGCTGCGGCTCCGGCGGAGAAGCCGAAGCAGTAAGTCTCAAGACTTACGGCTGAACAACGCGGCCCGGACGGAGCGCACGCGCGAGCCGTCCGGGCCGTGCTGTTTGCGGCCCCCGAGCGATGACCGCCGTGACCGTCAGCGTGCGTGATGCACGCGCCCAGCCTGCCGACCGGCTCTGGATCCAGAGCGTCTATCGCGATTATCTCGATGATCTGAATCCCGGCACCGGACTGTTCCCCGCCCTCGGGGAGATCGGGCACCGCGAGCCCGACCAGATCGCACACTGGTTCGGCGATCCCAATACCTT
>DASPOP010000294.1:0-3181 GCA_035625955.1 Steroidobacteraceae bacterium
CCGCGAGCCGGATCGCCCGCAGGCCGGTCGGGCGGCGCCGCCACGGCATACACCGTCCCCGCCGCCAGGGCGAGCGCTGCTGCCGCGAGCGTGAGAGCGATGGCAGACCCATGGGCGCCACCGGCGCCCTTCGCGCATGACTTCACGATCGCCTCCTCTCAAGCCAGCGCGGTGTCGCTGAGCGCCAGCGAGTGAGGATGTGCGCGCACCGAGACGCTCGTGATCCCGAGACGCTGCGCCAGCTCCTCTGCCGGCACCTTGAGCGGCCCCGGCCCCGGACCCTCGCCGGGAGAGGGCTGCGGGTAGGCGGTGGAGCGGGCGGTGTGGAAGGTGATGCTGCCCTCCACCTTCTGCACGATCTGGTGGATGTGTCCGTTCAATACCGCGACGGAGCCAAAGCGGCGCAGCTCGCCCAGCAATGCGTCCGAATCGCTGGTGCGCCACCCCCACGGCTCGTAGATGTCCCACAGCGGCATGTGCGCAAAGACGACGATCGGGGTGCTCGAGCTGCGCCGTTCGAGATCCGCCTTCACCCATGCAAGCTGCTCCTCGCCCAGGTAACCCGAGCCGCCGTCCCTGGCCTGAAGCACGTTGACGAGCGCCACGAAATGGACGCCCCGGGAATCGAAGCTGTAATAGCCCTTGTTGCCCGAAGCCTTGCCGAAGCGGTTGAAGTACTCGGTGACCGTGGCGTCCGCCACATCGTGCTCGCCGGGAACCGTGTGCAGCTCGCTCACCGCGAGTCGCCCGAGCAGTTGCTGCGCCAGGTCGAACTCCGAAGGTCTGGAGAGGTGCGTGATGTCGCCGGTGTGCAGGATCAATGCCGGCTGCTCACGCATGCCGTTCACGAGGTCGATGGTCGCCGACAGCGTGCCATTCACATCCGGATTGGCGTCCTTGTGAAAGCCGATGTGGGTGTCGCTGATCTGCACGAACAGCGGCTTGCCGAGGCCGGCGGCTCCCTTCGGGTCGGCGGCGGCGCGCGCGAGCGAGAGCGGCGTCAGTACGCCGCCCGCGAGCGCAAACAGGGTTCCGGCACCGCCGTAGGCCATGCACTTGAGCGCGGTGCGGCGCGATAGCACACGAGTCTCGTCCGACATCTCGGTCTCCTCACTGTCCTGGTGTGACGAGGAGACTCGGCGGCGATGGGGTTTATTCCCGGGACGTCAGCGCGTGTCGCGCGCGGCGAGATTCTCCAGCAGCCGCGCGAGCCCGTCGAGCTCCTCCCACCCGGCGTCCGACACCGCGCAGTAGCCGAGATCGCCGCCACGCCAGCAGACGATGTGGTAGCCGCGCCGGGTCACCTGGGCAGGCAGAGGCTCGCGGCCGGGCAGGAAGGCGAACACGTTGATGAGGTGAGCTCCGTGCTCATAGACCAACACGGGCGCGCGCTGCCGGTCGAGGTAGTCCGCCCGGCCGCCGACCAGGCGGTAGCCCTGCGCGCTGAAGTCCTCGACCACCGGGGAGACGTCGGTGCGCCCGGCGAACCAGGGCTTGACGGTATGCCGGTCGGTCGAGATCACCGCCGTGAGCTGCCCGGGCTCGAGCGAGCGCAGATGGGCGGCCACCAGCTCATCGGGCAGCGTCGCGAACAGCAGTGGCGCGAGCAGCACCACGGCGAGGCTCGCCGCGAGCGCCAGGCCCGCCCCCGTCAGCGTCCCGAGCCAGAACGGACGCGCCCGCCAACCGGACCGCACCCGCGGCTGCGCGGCGCGCCGCTCGGCGGCGGCCTCAAGGTCGAGCATGCCTGCAATGCGGGCGCGCAGCTCGGGCGGCGCCTGGGTCTGATCGAGCTCGCGGCGCATCGCCGCACGCGTCAGCTCGAGATGCTCGAGGAGCGCGTGGCACTCGGGACAATGCTCGGCGTGCCGCTCGGCGGCGGCCGCGGATACCGCGTCGAGCTCGCCGTCGAAGGCGGCCTGGACCTTGAGGCTCTCAGCGCACGGCACGCGGCTCTCCTTCCGCCTCGAGCCAGCTCGCCCTGAGCGCGGCGCGGGCGCGCGCCAGGCGCGACATCACCGTGCCGATCGGCGCCTCGGTCACCGCGGCGATCTCGCGGTAGCTCATGTCCTCCATCTCTCTCAGCAGCAAGACCTCGCGCTGTTCCTCGGGCAGGGCGGCGATGAGGCGCGCAAGAGTGCGCCGCTCGTCGCGCCCGATCGAGGCGCTCTCCGGGTCGGGCAGCGCGGCGACAGCGGCGGACGCGGGCCGGGCCTCGTGCTGCTCGGTCAGCGGCTCGCAGGCGCGGCGCCGCTGCTGCTCGAGCGCGCTCAGATGACAGTTGCGCACGATCGCGAGCAGCCAGGCGCGGGCGTCGGAGCTTCGCAGGCTGTCGAAGGCGCGGTACGCGCGCATGAACGCCTCCTGCACGATGTCGTCGGCGTCGCTCGGGGAACGGCACAGCCAGCGCGCCAGCCGGTGCGCGGCATCCAGGTGCGGCAGGACCAGCGCCTCGAAGCGACTGCGTTTGTCATCCATCGATGGAGCCCAAACTGCCTCGCCGGGGAGGGCCGCCCGGAGCGACTCGTGAAGAAGACTGCCCGCGGCGGGATTTTATTCCCGGCGCCCGGCCCGCAGCGCCGCCGCATCGACGGTATTGGAGAGCAGCATCGCGATGGTCATGGGGCCCAGGCCCCCCGGCACCGGCGTGATCCAGGCGGCCCGCTCCGCGGCACGCTCGAACTCGACGTCGCCCACGAGCTTGCCCGAGGCCGTGCGGTTGATGCCGACGTCGAAGACCGCCGCTCCCGGGCGCACCCACTCGCCCGGAATGAACCCCGCCTTGCCCACGGCCGCGACCAGCACCTCGGCCCGCTCGACTTCCGCGCGCAGGTCGCGCGTTCCGGTATGGCAGACGGTCACGGTCGAGCGTGCCAGCAGCAGCTCGAGCGCCATCGGCCGGCCGACGATGTTGGAAGCGCCGACCACCGTGGCGCGCAGCCCGGTGAGCGCGATGCCGTAGGCCTCCGCGAGCTTGATCACGCCGAACGGCGTGCACGGGCGCAGCCGCGGGCGCTTCTGCGCCAGCAGCCCCGTGTTGACCGGGTGAAAGCCGTCGACGTCCCTGGCCGGATCGACCGCGTCCATGACGCGATCGGCGTTCACGCCCTTCGGCAGCGGCAGCTGGATGAGGATGCCGTCGACGCGCTCGTCGTGATTGAGCGCGTGCACCAGCGCGAGA
>DASPOP010000295.1:0-2375 GCA_035625955.1 Steroidobacteraceae bacterium
GATTGACCGACTCGAGCTCGCGCTGCTTGTCGGTGAAGGCGGCGCTCGCCGCCGCGGCAGCCGCCTGCGCGCCGTGCAGGCGGCGCTCGACGGACTTGCGCTTGAAGTAGTGCCAGAAGCGCGTCAGCTTTAGCAGCTCGCTCTCGAGGTTCGCTACCAGGGCGGCGGCTTCCTCGCTCAGGCCGTGGGCCGCGGCCACCTGACTCTCGGCAGCCTGGCGGCGTGCGAACTGCTGGCGATTGTGGAGCGCGAGGTGGAGCTTCCTCTCACGTTCATCCTGCTGGCGCGACAGGTCGGTGACGAACTGCTGGATGAGCTCGCGCCCGCACTGCCACAGGCGGCGCAACTGATAGAAGGTCAGCGTCGCGTAGGCCGTGTCGTTGGTGCTGAGACGCGCCTCGAGCTCGGCCAGCATGTCCTGGGCGCGCTGCGTAGCCGCCTCCTGCTGCTTGACGAGATCCTTGAGGCGGTAGGTCTCCTCCTCCAGCCCGCCATAAGCCTTCTTGAGCTCCGCACGATTGCGGAACAGCTCGATGACCCGATGCTCGTGCTCGGGCGTGGCGCGTTCGGGGCGCAGGTTGAGCTTGAGGAATCCGAGTTGCCGCAAAGCGTTCATGAGAAGTTGGGCGGGCGACCGCCCCTTCTCATGCGCCGGCGGTGAGCCTTGTGCGGGATGAGAAGCGATGACCTCGCTCCACGCAGTATTCCAGCCACTTGTTTAACATCACATTGCGTGCCCAGCGCTGATCCAGTTCACGCTCCGCGCGGCTGCGCAGCGCCTTGAGCAGCGGCTGCGTGTGAACCGCGGCCCACTGCTGCGCCTCGACCAGATGCGCGTCGTGGTAGATGCGCAGCCGCATGTCCGGATAACGGCTGGCACCCCCGGGCTCGGGCAGCAGATAGCTCAGCGCGACGGTGCTCGTGTAGGGCGAGCGCTCGGTCACGGTGAGAACGAGATCACAGTCTCCGGCTACCGTGGAGCGGTGGCTGCCCGCGAGCCCGCCGAGGCTGCCGGCAAGCCAGCCGAGGCGGATGAAGTTGCTCTCGTAGAGCCCCATCAGCGCGACGAAGCTGCGCGGCCGGGCGCGCCAGGAAACGCGAGTCAGTGTGTCGTTTGCGAGCACGCAGCGACTATAACGCTTAGGGCCCGCTGCGCAAGCCGACGAGTGCGCGTTTTGTCGGCGCGCGGCGACCCGAGCGCTTGCAAATTTCGTGCGACCCGTGCGCTCGCGCCACTTAAGGGCGCAAACGCCGCTCGATTCCGGTAGTGTTGAGAATCCGGCTGGCGATTTCCTCGATCGAGCGCTCGGTGGTTTCGAGCGAGGGAATCGCATAACGCGCGTACAGCGCCTCGGCCGCACGCAGCTCGTACTGCACCTGTGCGCGCGAGGCGTAGCGGCTCTCGGGGCGGCGCTCGGCGCGGATCTGCTGCAGCCGTTCCGGCTTGATGGTGAGCGCGTAGAGCTTGGCGCGGTAGGGCTCGAGCCGGCCGGGCAGCTTGCCGCTCTCGAGGTCGTCCTCGGTGAGCGGATAGTTCGCCGCGAACACGCCGTATTGCAGCGCCATGTACACGCAGGTCGGCGTCTTGCCGACGCGCGATACCCCGATCAGCACCACGTCGGCGTGCGCATAGTCGCCGCCGGTGCCGTCGTCGTTGTGGAGCGCGAAGTTGGTGGCGTTGATGCGGGTGGTGTAGGCGGCGAGATCGGCCATGCCGTGCGCGCGCCCGGCGCGATGCGTGGAGCGCATGGCGAGCTCGCGCTCCAGCGGGCCGACGAAGGCGGCGAAGAAATCCAGGAACAGCCCGTTGGCGCCGGCGACGATGTCGCGCAGGTCGTCCTGCACCAGAGTGCTGAACACGATCGGCTTGAGCCCCTGCTCTTCGGCGGCGCGGTTGATGCGCCGGACCACCTCCTGCGCCTTGTCAATGCTCGACACAAATGGCAAAGTCACCGCGCGAAATTCCACCCCCTCGAACTGGGTCATGAGGCTGTGACCCATCGTTTCGGCGGTCACGCCGGTCTGGTCCGAGACGAAGAAAATGGTTCGACGGTCCATCGCGTCAGTGTTTCACCGCATGCGCAGCGGAGCAAGAGTTTGAACACCTACGTGATCCCCTTCGAGCGCCTAGGGATGCGCGACGTCGAGACCGTCGGCGGCAAGAACGCCTCGCTCGGCGAGATGATCGGCCAGCTGGCAAGCGCGGGTATCCGGGTACCCGGCGGGTTTGCGACCACGGCTGCGGCATTCCGCGACTTCCTCGCGCACAACGGCCTTGCCGGGAGGATCGAAGCGACGCTCGCCTCCCTCGACGTCGACGATGTCCGCGCGCTGGCGGCGGCGGGCTCGGAGATTCGCAGGTGGATCGCCGATGC
>DASPOP010000296.1:0-3526 GCA_035625955.1 Steroidobacteraceae bacterium
CAGCACCCCGGCCGTCGCGAGGAGCGTGGCGGCCCGGGACAGCACCTTAGCCTGGGGAGCGAGCAGCGCGCCCAGGCCGGCGATGAAAGGAATCGCCGTACCCACCCACGTAAGCACCGCCACCCCCAGCAGGATGTACCTGCCGCGGTGAGCCTCGAACCAGGGCAGCAACTCGGCCGGCGCCGCGGGTGGCGGGCCGGCCGCTGAGACGATCAGCAGGAAGGTCAGCAGTCCCGCGGCGATGGCAAAGCCCGCGAAGACCCGTCTGTAGTCGAGAGGTGGCGAGTCGGTCATGCCGGGCGCCGATCGCGACGCTGACGGCTACCGCGCGGCCGCCGCGCGCGACGCGGCGACGGCCGGCCGGCGGCTCACCGTCGACTTGAAGCCGCGCGGCTTGATGATCAGGACGTCGCACGCCAGGCTGTCGAGGACCCGTTCGGCCGCGTTGCCGATGAACAATCGCTTGAGCGCCGAGCGGGACACGGCCCCCATGACCACAATGCCGGCGCGCGTGTCGCGCGTCGCGGCCGCGAGCTCGCCGGCTACGTCGCCCATGTGGACGTGACACCGGGCGCGCGGCACGCCGGCGCTCGCCGCCAGGCGGTTGATCGCACGCGTAATCTGCGCGCCATGCTGGTCTTCCATCTCCGGCGGTATCGTCAGCATGGGGGCCGTGCTGATCGGCACCATGGCGACGTTGACGAGCGGCATGTAGGCGTGAAACGCGTGCAACGTCCCGCGCAGCAGCTGCGCGCAGCTCTTGCCCGCCGCGAGCAGCCGCGCATCGAGATCCGCCGGGCGCGCGTGAGCGTGGAACGGATCGACGGCGGCGAGGATCGCCGGGCGCCGGTAATCGCGTGGGGACTTGACCAGCAGCAACGGCACTGGGCAGTGCCGGATCAGCTCCCAGTCGGTGTTGCGCAGCACCAGCCGCGCCCCGGGCACATGATGCCGCGTCGCCGCGATGACCAGGTCGGCCCGGCTCGCGAGCGCACGGCGCACGATTGCCTCGTGCGGCGGATAGTCCCAGCTCGCCATGCATCGCACCCGCACGCCGCGGAACGCCTCGCCGCGGGCGAGCCGCTCGAGCGTGCGCAGACTCCTGGCGGCGATCGCCGCGCGGCGCCTGGTCACGAACTCCGCCGTCGCCGTCTCCGGCCAGCTGGCGCCGGGGTCCGGCAGGTCGATGGCGTGAAATAGCTCCAGCGTCGCGCCTGCGGCCCGGGCGAGCGCCCCCGCCTTGCGCAACTCACCCCGCGGCGCATGCCGCAGGTCCTGAATCGCCACGAGTATGTGCCGAATGCGGGTGGACATGCTCATTCCCCCAGCGCTGCGAGTGGGCAGCGGGGACTCTATGTTAGGGCCGGCGCAGCAGCATCGTGGAAAGTGCGTAGCCGGGTCGTCGCCTCCTTACGCGCTAATTCGTATGGCCGGCGAGGGAGCGCTGATCAAGTATGTGAGTGTCAGATGACCGACAGGTGACGAGGAGAACCCCGATGAACGCTGCGATTCATGCATTTCGCCGGCCGGGGCGGCGTTGCGCGGAGCTCGATCCCTTCGCGGTCGAGCCGAACGCTGATCCGGGCGCGGGTTACGGCTGTGTAGAGTGGTTCGCATACGGGGATGAGCAGACGGATGCCTCGGCCTCCAGGGCGGAGCCGAAGACCGGGCTGCCGCTGGTACCCCCGCCCGAGCCGCCGGCGCGAGTCCAGCGGCACTGATCGCCCGCGCGAGAGCTTCGGCCGCCGCGCTGCGGCCTGCCGGTAATGCGATAGAGGTACGATGTCAGCCCGTCGGTTGCCGGAGGCGACTTACATGGGCACGGATGAGCTGCAGCGCGTACATGCCTGGTGGTGTGCCGCGAACTACCTCTCCGTAGGCCAGATTTATCTCCTCGACAATCCGCTGCTGACGGAGCCTCTGCGGCCGGAGCACATCAAGCCGCGACTGCTCGGCCATTGGGGCACGACACCCGGAATTAACTTCCTCTACGCCCACCTGAATCGCGTGATCAAAGCGCGCGACTTGAGCGTCCTGCCGATCATCGGCCCCGGTCATGGCGGGCCGGCACTGGTCGCCAACACCTGGCTCGAGGGCAGCTACAGCGAGCTCTACCCCGAGGTGCCGGGCAACGCCGAGGGCATGCGGCGGCTGTTCCGGCAGTTCTCCTTCCCCGGCGGAATTCCGAGTCACTGCGCGCCGGACGTGCCCGGATCGATCCACGAAGGCGGCGAGCTCGGCTATTCGCTCGCCCACGCCTTCGGCGCGGCCTTCGACAACCCCGAGCTCCTCGTCGCCTGCGTCGTGGGTGACGGGGAGGCGGAGACCGGGCCGCTCGCGACCGGGTGGCATTCGAACAAATTCCTCAACCCGCGCAGCGACGGCGTGGTGCTGCCGATCCTGCACCTCAACGGCTGGAAGATCGCCAGCCCCACGGTGTTGGCGCGCATCCCGCGCGAGCAGCTCGAGAGCCTGCTGAGCGGCTACGGCTGGCGGCCATACTTCGTCGCGGGCGATGAGCCGTGGTCGATGCACGCGCAGATGGCCATGACGCTCGAGCGCGTGCTGGATGAGATCGCCGCGATCCGCGAGCGTGCCCGCGCCCCGGGCGCGGTGGTGCGGCCGCGCTGGCCGATGATCGTGCTGCAGAGCCCCAAGGGCTGGACCGGACCGAAGACCGTCGACGGCGTTCAGGTCGAGGGCACGTGGCGCGCACATCAGGTGCCGCTCGCCGAGGTGCGCTCCAATCCCGGGCATCTGCGCCTGCTCGAGGACTGGATGCGCAGCTACCATCCCGAAGAGCTGTTCGATTCGAGCGGCGCGCCGCGTGCGCACCTGCTGGAGCTCGCGCCGCACGCCGGGCGGCGCATGGGCAGAAATCCCCACGCCAACGGCGGCGCGCACCCGGCGCCGCTCGAGCTGCCCGCGATCGCGCCTTTCGCCGTTCCCGTGGAGCGTCCGGGCAAGGCCGCCGCTGAAGCCACCCGGGTGCTCGGCCAGTGGCTGCGCGAGGTGCTGCGCATCAACGCCGCCGCCCGCAACTTCCGCCTGTTCGGCCCCGACGAGACCGCCTCCAACCGGCTCGATGCGGTATTCGAGGTGACCGATCGGACCTGGGTCGCGGACTGCGAGCCCGGCGACGATCACCTCAGCGCCGACGGGCGGGTGATGGAGGTCCTGTCCGAGCATCAGTGCCAGGGCTGGCTGGAGGGTTACCTGCTCACCGGCCGGCACGGCCTGTTCTCCTGTTACGAGGCGTTCATCCACATCGTCGACTCGATGTTCAACCAGCACGCCAAGTGGCTCGAGGCCGCACGCCGCATCCCGTGGCGGCAGTCGGTTCTCTCGCTCAACATCCTGCTCACCTCGCACGTCTGGCGCCAGGACCACAACGGCTTCTCGCACCAGGATCCGGGGTTCATCGACGTGGTCGTCAACAAGAAGGCGGACGTGGTGCGGGTCTACCTGCCGCCGGACGCCAATACGCTGCTGTGCGTCGCCGAGCATTGTCTGCGCAGCCGCGGGC
>DASPOP010000297.1:0-4711 GCA_035625955.1 Steroidobacteraceae bacterium
TTCCTGCTCTTCAACAACGTGCTGCTGGTGATTGCCTGCGCCACCGTATTCGCCGGCACGCTGGCGCCGCTGGTCTCCGACGCCCTCAAGCTCGGAACGCTGTCGGTGGGCGCTCCCTATTTCAACCCGACCTTCATGGTATCCATGCTGCCGCTGTGCGCGCTGCTCTCGGTCGGCATCCACGCGGCCTGGAAGCGCGGCCGGCTCAAGGACGGGCAGCGCACGCTGCTGCTGACATTCATCGCCGCGGTGGTGCTCGCCTGCGGGCTGGTCTTCGGGATCTACTCCGGAGGAGGGGTGCTGACTCCGGTCGCGGCCACCCTCGGGGTGTGGATCATCCTCTCCTCGTGGGTCGATCCGCTGGACCGCTGGCGCCGCGGCCTCGCGGTGCCACGCAGCGTCCTCGGCATGACCGTGGCGCACACCGGGCTCGGCCTCGCGGTCATCGCGCTCACGACCGTGCAGTCATTCACCATCGAGCGCGACGTCGCCCTCGCTCCCGGCGCGAGCACCGCGGCCGGAGGTTATGTGTTCCGCTTCGAGGGTGTGGCGCCGGTCGAGGGGCCGAACTACGACGGCGTCGGCGCCACGATCGTCGTCACGCGCTCCGGCGCGCAGGTCGCGGTGATGAAGCCGCAGAAACGCCGCTACTCGGTGCAGCACCAGGTGACGAGCGAGACCGCGATCCATTTGAGCCGCGGCAGCAACCTCCTGCTGGCGCTCGGTGACGATCTGGGAGCGGGGCGCTGGAGCGTGCGCATCCAGATACGTCCGCTGGTGAGCCTCATCTGGCTCGCGGCGCTCGTCATGGCGATCGGCGGCGCGCTCGCGGCCTCCGACCGGCGTTACCGCTCGCTCAAGCTGGCGGAGACTGCGGTATCCGGTGCCGCACCGGAGCACGCCGGGTGAACCGCTTCATCCTGCCGATCGCGGTGTTCGCGCTGCTGGTCGTGGTGCTGGCGATCGGCATCCGCCACGCACCCGAGAAGGCCACCATTCCCTCGGCCCTGCTCGGCAAGGCGGCGCCGGCTTTCACGCTGCCGAATCTCACCGATCCCGCCCAGACGGTGCGCTCGAGCGATCTCAAGGGGCACTGGTACCTGTTCAACGTCTGGGGCACGTGGTGCTTCGAGTGCCGCGCCGAGCATGAGACGCTGCTCGAGGTGCGCCGGGCGGGGGTGGTGCCGCTCATCGGCCTCGACTGGAAGGACGACGACGGCGAAGCCCGCACCTGGCTGCAGCAGCTCGGCAACCCCTACCAGGCGGTCGCCGTCGATCACCTCGGGCGCACGGCAATCGACTGGGGGGTCTACGGCGCCCCCGAGACTTTTCTCGTCAGCCCACAGGGCGTCGTGGTCTACAAGCTGGTCGGTCCGCTCACCCACGAAGTCTGGACCCGCGAGATCCTGCCGCGGGTGTCGCGCCAGAGCGCGGCCGGCACATGAAGCGCTTCACCACGGTGCCGCTGCTCGGCGTGCTGGCTGCGCTCGGGCTCGCGCGCCTCACATTCGCGGTCGACACGACGCAAATGCCGACGCCGGAGCTGCAGGCCCGTTACTCGGCGCTCACCCACGAGCTGCGCTGCATGCAGTGCCAGAACCAGTCGCTCGCCGACTCGCAGGTCGGCCTGGCGGCCGACCTGCGCGCCGAAGTGCGCGACATGCTGCTGGCCGGGAAGTCGGATGACGACGTGCGCGCCTTCATGGTGGCACGCTACGGCGACTTCATCCTCTTCCGCCCGCGGTTCGCGGCACGCACCGCCTGGCTGTGGGTGGCCCCGGGCGTGCTGCTGCTGATCGGCGTGGGCGTGTTCGCACGTGTGGTGCGCAAGCGCAGCGCGCTCGTCGACGCCGATCAGGATCCCGTGGACCTGGAGCCGCGGCCGTGATTCTCGGCTTCGTCCTGCTCGCCGCGGTGCTCACCGTGGCCGGGGTGGCGCTGATCGTGGTGCCCCTGGTGCGCCAGACTCCCGCGGGTCCGCTGCCTGCGACCTGGACGGCGCTGGCCGCTGCCGGCGTGCTCGTCGTCGGGTCGGCGGTGCTCTACGTGACCTGGAGCAACTGGTCGTGGCGCGCGCCGGCCGCCTCGGCGGCCGATTCGCCCCAGAGCATGGTGGCGCGCCTCGCCCGCAGGCTCGAGCGCGAGCCGGGGAAGGTCGAGGACTGGCTGATGCTCGGCCGCTCCTACGCCGTACTGCAGGAGTATGCGCTGGCCGCGCGCGCCTACGAGCGCGCCGACAAACTGAGCGGCGGCAAGAATGCCGAGGCGCTCACCGGCGAGGCCGAAGCGCTCGCCATGGCCGATCAGTCGGAGCTCGACGGACGCGCGGGAGAGCTGATCGAGCGGGCGCTGCTGCTGGAGCCGGGCTCGGGCAAGGCGCTGTTCTATGGCGCAGTGGCCGCGGCACGCCGCGGCGAGCTGCCCCTCGCGCGCCAGCGTTTCACCAGTCTGCTCGCGATGAACCCGCCGGAACAGGTGCGCACTTTCCTCGAGCAGCAGATCGCCGCCATCGATCAAAGACTCAATGGCGGAGCCGGTCAGGGCAATGCCGCCGCCGGCGGGGCCGCCGCGGGCCCGGCGCGCGCCGCAGGGAGCGCCCCGGGCGCGAGTGCTGCCGCAGCGGCGGGCGATGCCGGGGGCTCGGTGCGCGTGAAGATCACACTGTCCCCGGCGCTCGCGCAGTCCGCCGGATCGTTTCCACTCTTTGTATTCGTACGCGACCCCGCGCATCCCGGACCGCCGCTCGCCGCGCGGCGCCTCGCGAGCGAATTCCCGCAGACCATCGAGCTCACCCCGAAAGACTCCATGATCGCCGGCCGGACTTTTCATGCCGGGGACAGCGTCGCGGTGGTCGCGCGCATCGCCCGCTCCGGCACCCCGGTCGGAGCGAGCGGCGATCCCTACGGCGAGATCACCTACCGGGTGGGCAAGGATGGGCTCGCCAGCCTGGTCATCGATCACGTAACCCCCTGAAGGCGAGGCCTTCGGGCTCCGCCGCGTGCTTCGGCTGCGTTTCCGGGCAGTTTTCCTCTCCTGCCCCCGGGCGTATGCTGCAACTCGAGAGAGAGGGAGTTTTCTTTTCTTCGGGCTTGCGCCGGCCTCGAGGGTCGGAAGGAGTCCTGCAATGGCTCAGGCAACGGAAGGACGGCTGTCGCATCGCGGTTTCGCCTCGATGAACGCGGAACGGCAGCGGCAGATTGCCAGCATGGGCGGCAAGGCCGTGCCGGATGAAAAGCGCAGCTTCTCGCAGAATCGCCGCCTGGCCGCCGAAGCCGGCCGCAAGGGCGGACAGAGCGTGCCCGGATCGAAGCGCAGTTTCTCGCAGAACCGTGAGCTCGCCGCGGTCGCGGGCCGCAAGGGCGGGCAGAGCGTGCCGGACGAGAAGCGCAGCTTCTCGCAGCACCCCGAGCTCGCGGCCGAAGCCGGCCGCAAGGGCGGGCAGGCGAGCCACGGCAGCGGTCGACCCAGCTGACCGTATGACTTGAGCCGCCGCGCCCGCAGCGGGCGCGGCGCCTGACGTTGCGACGCGGAGCACCGCCTGCGCATCCCGAGCGGTGCGACACGCGCCGCCGCTGCCAGCACCCATCGGTCCGGCCGCAGCATTGACCATCGCGGCGACTCGTACTACTTTCCGCCTGTTGCTAGGGGAGCCCCGGCAGGGGGCTGAGAGGCCATCGGCGCTCGGGGAAGCGCGGCGTGGCGACCCTCCGAACCTGATCCAGTTAATGCTGGCGTAGGAAAGCTTGGCTACCCGATCCTTTCCCATGGGCAGCATTCGCCGGATCTTCTGTGGCCTTGCGGCAGGAGTGTCTGATGAATGCGCAGAGTTGGCACGTCGTCTCTGAATCCTTTCCCGCCTCACGCAAGGTGTACCGCCCCGGGCGGTTGCACGCGGACCTCAGGGTGCCGATGCGCGAGATCGCGCTGCACCCCTCGAGCGGCGAGCCGCCGCTGACGGTCTACGACCCCTCCGGCCCCTACACCGATCCTGCGGTCGCGATCGACATCGAAGCGGGGCTCGAGCGGCTGCGCGAGCGCTGGATCGCCGCGCGCGGCGACACCGAAGGCTACCCCGGGCGGCGCGTGCAGCTCATCGATAACGGGCTCACCGCGGGCGGCAAGGCCGCGCCGGAATTTCCCAGGCGCCGGCCGCCGCTGCGCGCCAAAGCCGGCAGAGCGGTGACGCAACTCGCGTACGCGCGCGCGGGTGTCGTGACGCCCGAGATGGAGTACGTCGCGATCCGCGAGAATCTCGGGCGCGAGCGCGCCCGCGCAGGCGCGGCAGGCGACGGCAATTCCTGGGGCGCCAGCATCCCCGAGCACGTCACGCCGGAGTTCGTGCGCGCGGAGCTCGCGGCCGGCCGCGCCATTCTGCCGGCGAACGTGAATCACCCGGAGTCGGAGCCGATGATCATCGGCCGCAATTTCCTGGTGAAGATCAACGCCAACATCGGCAACTCCGCCGTCTCCTCGTCGATCGCGGAAGAGGTCGACAAGATGACCTGGGCGATCCGCTGGGGTGGCGACACGGTGATGGACCTCTCTACCGGCAGGAACATCCACGAAACGCGCGAGTGGATCATCCGCAATTCTCCGGTGCCGATCGGCACGGTGCCCATCTACCAGGCGCTGGAGAAGGTGGGCGGCCTCGCCGAGGAGCTCACCTGGGAGCTCTTCCGCGAAACGCTGGTGGAGCAGGCCGAGCAGGGCG
>DASPOP010000298.1:0-11572 GCA_035625955.1 Steroidobacteraceae bacterium
AACCCGACGGTCCGCAGCGCCGCGAGTACAGCGAGCGGATCGTGCTCGAGCCCATCGACGCACAGTCGAACGGCCCACAGCTCTTCTACGGGCTGCGCTATCACACCCGCATCCTCGCGCCCGGCGAGGATGCGACCTTTCACGATCAGACCGGCTACTGGCTGTGGGAGCCGGCCACGGGGCTGGTGCTGCAGACGCTCAGCATCCCCCGCGGCCAAGTGGCGATCGCCGCCGGGCATGCGACCCCGGACGCCACCGAGCTGGTGCTCATCGCGCAGCGCGGCCAGACCGAGTACGGTATCTGCTCGACGAGCTTCCTCGAATACGCCTTCCGCACCGATTCCTACCGCATCGAGGTCGTCTTCAACCCCGACGGCAGCTGGAGCTACGTGCTCGACACGATGCTCAAGGTGCGCGGGCGCGAGGAGCCCTTTCTGCACCGCGACCGCAACACCCTGGTGAAGGTCGCCGAGCCCGAGCCGAATCCGCTCGCGCTGCTGCGCGCCAAGGCTGCGCGCCGCTGAGGCCACGCCGGCGGCTAGTGGCAGCGCAGCCGCAGCAGGCAAAGACCGCGCTCTTTGCCTGCGGTCGACGAAGTAATGTCCGCCGAAATTGCCGCAGGCAATTTTGGCCAATTAACCAATCGGACTCGCGCCTGAAAAGCGAATCGCCGTGGCGCCGGTGATCGGCCCGGTCGTCGCCGACTCGCTCACGTAGAGATCGACCGCGCGCTCGAAGCGCAGGTCGCCCTGCACCACCGCGCCCGGTCCGATCACGATGCGCGGCTTGCGCGCGCTGAAGTTGAACCACCCGCCGCCACCGCGCTTCACCAGGATGCCGCCCTCGACGTGCGAGCCGCCGCCGACATCGACGTCGCCGTCCACGGTGTGCAGCCCCCCGCCGACGTGGGCAGCGCTCAAGGCGATGCGGCCGTTCACGTTGGACACCGGACCACCGACCTCGGCACCGCTCTTGAGCGTCATCGAGCCGTTCACCGTGGTCACCTCGCGGATGACGTGCGCTCCCTCGCCGAGGGTGATCGAGCCGTTGACCGTTCCCACCGTGTCGGCCGTCGCGTGCGCGCCGAGCGTGACCGAGCCGTTCACGGTCCCGGCGCTGGCGACCGTCGCATCGTCATCGATGCGGATCGAGCCGTTGACCGTGGCCACCCCACCGCTGTGGGTCCCGGCGGGCACATGGATCGAGCCGTTGACGGTCTTCGCCTCACCGCCATCCGCGGTGACGTCGCCTCCCGGCATGTTGTAGCAGCCTGCGAGCGCGAGCAGCGCGGCAAGCGGAAAATAGCGTTGCATGGTTGGTCCTCCGTGGCGGCAGGGGAAACTACCGCCGCCGCCGCGATGTGTCCACTCCGGAAGCTCACCGCCCCTGGCTGAGCGCTGCGGTGATGCCTCGCGGGCGCCGCTGCCGCTCCATGCCGCGAAACTCGACGAAGGCGGTGATGCGCTCCCAGAGGTAATCGCCGTACAGGAACGGCTCGAAGCTCTCCGGGTCATCGAACGGCAGCGGGCGGATCCCGGCGTCGGCGCGCGCCTCGTAAAAGAACGGAATCGAGAAGCGCTCACTCGCGCCGCCGATGACCCGGTGCTCGGTGGCGCGGATGCGGCCGGCGCTCCAGCGCTCGAGCACCTGGCCGAAGTTCACCGCCAGCGAGCCTTCGACCGGCGGCACGTCGACCCACGCGCCATCGCGGCTCCGGGCCTGCAGCCCCGCGGCGCCATCCTGGGCGAGCAGCGTCAGAAATCCCGAATCGGTGTGCGGGGCGCCCGTCAGATGCCGCCGCTCGCCCTGGTGCTCGACCCACACGGCCGGATCGGCGCGCCCCAGCTCGGCAGCGCTGCGCGCCGGATAGTGCAGCAGGCGCAGCGTCGAGAGTCCACGCTGGAATGCAGCGTCGAAATACTGCTGTTCGAGCCCGAAGCTCCGCGCCACCGACTGCATGAGCGCCCGCGACACCTGCTCCATCGCCACGTAGTAGCGCCGCGCCGCAGCCCGCCACCCCGGGAGCTCCGCCTCTTGCGGCAGCGGTGTCGGCTCGCGCAGCGGGTCGTCCGCGCGCACGACGTCCGCTCCATAGACCAGGTCGGGACCTAAGTCGATGCCTTGCTTCGCGGTGACGTTGCCCGGCTGCAGCGGAAAGAAGCCGCGATAGACGTTGGGGTTGTCGGGCGCAAATTTGCGGCGCCACAACCTGCGCAGCGAGGCTTCCTCGAGCGTAAAGACCCTGAGCAGCGCCGCACGCGCCTCGGGTCCCAGAGGCAGGTGCGCGCCAAGTCCGGTGATGGTGAGGAAGCCGATGTCGGCGGCGGCGGCCGCCAGAGCTGCGTCGATGGACTCGCGCGCGCGCCCGGCGGGGCCGAAGAGTGCGGCGACGTCGAGGGTGGGCACCATGGGACCCGATCCTACACCGCGCCGCCGCGCGGCCCGATCAGCTCAGGAGCCGGGCGTGCTTCGGGATCGGGCGGCTCTCAGGCCGCTCCGGCGCTGCGTCCCGGGATGGGCTTCAGGGCCTTGAAGCGCCCGGTCGGAGACAGGTCCTCGCTGCGGGTCTGCGCGTTCCACAGCGCGTTGCGCCGCGCGACGAACGGACTCTTCGAGAGCTGCTCGAGCGAGCTCGCCTTCGCGAACAGGAACCCTTGTCCGGCGACGCAGCCGAGCGCGAGCAGCGCCGCGACCTGCGGCTCGTGCTCGATGCCCTCGGCCACCGTCTCGAGGCCGAGCGTCTCGCCGAGTGTGATGACCGCCCGCGCCAGCTCCGGCCCGTTGTCGCTGTTGGTCAGGCTGCTCACGAAGGAACGGTCGATCTTCAGGATGTCGATCGGGAAGCGGTGCAGGTACGAGAGCGAGGAATAGCCGGTGCCGAAGTCGTCGATCGCGAGCCGCACACCGAGCGCCTTGAGGCTGTGGAACCGCTCGAGGTTCGCATCGGTGTTGTACATGATGGTGCTCTCGGTGAGCTCGATGACGAGGTTGCCCGGCTCGAGCCCGGATTCGGCCAGCGCCTGCGCCACGTCGTGCACCAGCTCGCCGTGCTGCAGGTGGCGTCCGGAGATGTTCACCGCCAGCCGCAGTCCCGCGCCGCCGGCAATCGAGCGGCGCCACGCGCACAGGTCGCGGCAGGCCTGGCGCATCACCCAGCGGCCGAGCTTGACGATCTGACCGCACTCCTCGACCACCTGGATGAAGCGGCCCGGCATCAGCACGCCCGCTTCCGGGTGGCGCCAGCGCACCAGTGCCTCGACGCCGAGCAGGCTCTTGGTGCCGAGGTCCACGATCGGCTGATACTCGAGGAAGAATTCCTGGTTGGCGAGCGCCCGCGAGATGTCCGCCTCGAGCCGCAGCCGCTCGTGCAGCATCGCCTGCATCTGCGGCTGGAAGGTCACGTGGCGATTCTTGCCGGCGGCCTTGGCGTGGTACATGGCGATGTCGGCGTTGCTGAGCAGCTCTTCGGCGCCCGCTTCGGCGGCCGAGATCGCCACACCGACGCTCGCGCCGACGCGCACTTCGCGGCCGTCGAGCTGGAACGGCACGTTGAGGGCCGCGATCAAGGCTTCGGCCACGCGACCGACCTCGCTCGAGCGCTCGACGCCCTCCATCAGCACCGCGAACTCATCGCCCCCGAGCCGCGCCACGGTGTCGGAGGAGCGCGTGGTCTGCAGCACGCGATGCGCCACCGCCTGCAGCAACCGGTCGCCGGCGTCGTGCCCGAGGGAATCGTTGATGTTCTTGAAGTTGTCGAGGTCGAGGAACATGACCGCCAGGCAGTTTGGGCCGCGCTGCGCGATGGTGAGCGCGTGCTGCACGCGGTCGCGGAACAGATTGCGGTTGGCGAGCAGCGTGAGCGGGTCGTGGAAGGCCAGCTGGCGCAGCTGCTCCTCGAGCGCCTTGCGCTCGCTGATGTCGCGGAAGTTCAGCGCCAGTCCCTGCACCGCCGGGTCCCGGCTGAGATTACTGCCGACAGTCTCGACGACGTAGCGCTTGGCGCCGCGCTCGAAGCGCAACTCGACCGGGCCTACCGTGCCGGTGGGCGTCGCCGCCACCTCGGCGAGAAACGCCCGCAGCTTCGGCGCATCCTCGCCCGCCCACAGATCCGGCAGGCTCTTGCCCGCGATGTCGGCGGGAGCGAGCCCGAGCGTGCGCTCGGATGCCGGGGAGGCGAAGCGCGCCACCCCGTCAACGCCCACGATCATGATCACGTCCGAGGCGTTGGCGATGAGCGAGGCGTAGCGGTCCTCGACCATGCGCGCAGCGCGCCGCTCGCGCACCTGCGCGTCCCCGCGCAGCACGACACTCTGGCGCACCATGAGCAGCAGCGTCAGCGCGAACACCACCATCGTCATCATGTTCGCCGGCCCGCTCACGTCGCCGCCGGAGAGATACACCAGCATGAGGAACGCCGCGAGCATGGCCACATAGGGGAGCGCGCGCGCGAGCGCGTCGGCGTTCTGCGCGGTCGCGGGCGGCGGCGCCGTCATCCACTTGAGCTGCACGCGTGCCGCGGCGGCCAGCGGCACATAGCAGACGAGGTACATGACTTCGGAGCTGTCACCCGGCAGGTAGTAGCCGCGCATCTTGGCGAGCGACCAGACGATGTCGCCGGCGAACATGGTGGCGAAGCCGGTGAGGAGCAGGAGCGGCACGCGCTGTCCGCCGAGGTTCCCCGAGCCGGTGAGCAGCAGCACCCCGAGCATCAGCAGCAGCACGCAGTCGAGCGTGAGATAGGTCAGGCTCAGTACCTGCTTCAGCCCCGAGGCCTCGTGCAGCTGCGCGGCCGGATGCAGCACCAGGAACCAGAAGAAGGCGCCGAAGCCCACCGCGAAGATGGTCGCGTCCATGGAGAGCTGGACCCACGGCACGCGGACCGCGGCGGCGCGGATCAGGAAGATCGCTGCGGCCGGCAGCGCCAGGTAGAAGCCACAGTATGCAAAGTCGGCCGGACCCGGGAATGGGTCGAAGCCGCGCAGCCATGAGCTGGCACCGATGCCCTCGCCGATGAAGTAGAGCGCGAGTGCACAGGTGAGGGACACCCAGGCGCGGCGCAGATCGCCTGCAGGCGCGCAGCGCGCCGTGATCGCACAGATGATGATGGCGGTGAGCGAGGCGGGCAGCGACCACAGCAGATGGACGTAGTGCGTGACGATCGGGCCGCCGAACCCGGTGAGCATCAATACGGCACCGGCGGCGCTATAGACGACCAGGCCCGCAAACAGGCCGTTGGCCCAGCGAGGCGCGGTCTCGAGGCGGTTCTTTTGCGCAGCTGCTTCTGGTGTATCCACGGCCGATCTTGGTGTCGGGAAATATCCCGGACGCAGGCGTCCTGCCTCCAGCTAAAGAGTCGGCCGCCGCAGGCGAAATTTGAGGCCAAATGACCGCGTCGGCCAGCGAAGAATCCCCCCGCGTGACGCAGTTCTCTTAACAATAATGAGAACTGGGCAGTTGGTTCATTTTGTGTCTCCGCTGCTTAATCCACAGGCGGCATCGATCCATGCCATGATCGCTGCGCGCAGGCAACGGAGGGCTCATGACCCGCCGATCGTATTCGAGCGTGAGCCGCCGGGGATTTCTGGCCGCGGGCGTCGCGACGGGCGTCAGCGCGTGCTTCGGCCGCCCGCTGCCGGGCGCCGAGCGGCAGGCAGGCAACGGCGCGCCAGCCGGCGGCAGCCAGCCGGCGACCAGCGCCCCGAGCGCCGCGCCGCGCCTCATTGCCAAGGCGATTCCCGCGAGCGGGGAATGGCTGCCTGCGGTCGGCATCGGCACCGATTCCTTCCGCAGCGGCGTGCGCGCCGACATCCGTGCGGAGCTCAAGCGCATGAACGAGCTCGGGGCCGTAGTCATCGATACCTCCGACGACTACGGTGACAGCGAGGCGCTCATCGGCGAGGCGCTCGAGAGCCTGGGCACGCGCGATCGCATGTTCCTCGCAACCAAGATGTCCGGCGGCGCCTCCCGGGGTGTGGAGAACTTTGCGCGCTCGCTCGAGCGCCTGCGAACCGGGCGCGTCGACCTGCTGCAGGTACATAACCTCCACGGGACGTCGGAGCTCATACCGCGGATGCAGGAGTGGAAGAAGGAAGGCAGGATCCGCTACCTCGGCGTGACCACCTCGCGCGGCGGCCAGCATGCCGAGCTCGCCGACTGCATGCGCAGCTACCGGCTGGATTTCATCCAGGTGGACTACTCGATCGCCAACCGCGAGGCCGCCGAGACCATCCTGCCGCTCGCGCTCGAGCGCAGGATCGCGGTGCTGGTGAACCTGCCGTTCGGCCGCTCCTCGCTGTTCCGCCAGGCCTCGGGGCGGGCGCTGCCTGCGTGGGCGGCCGACATCGACGTCACGAGCTGGGCCCAGTATTTCCTCAAGTACGTGATCTCCCACCCCGCGGTCACCTGCGCGATCCCCGGCTCCACGCAGCTCGCCCACCTCGAGGACAACCAGGGGGCGGGCCGCGGCCGGCTCCCGGATGCGGCGCTGCGCCGCCGTATGGAGGAGTACTGGGACGGCAAGGCGTGAGCGCGCCGCGCGGCCGGCGCGCCGCCGGAACGAGCTGCCGGGGCCGCTAGCCCACGGGGTACTTGCGCTGGACCACGCCGCGCACCGGCTGCGTGTCGTAGACCAGCACGATCGACTCGATCTTGCCGGTCTCACGGTCGAAGTTGAAAACGTCCGCGCAGTCAAACGCAACGTGCGAGCCGTCCTTGAGCGTCCAGTCGTAGAGGTAGTAGGCAACCGCCCGCAGGTGCCCCTCCGCGCTCACCAGCACGTCGTAGACGGTGAGCTTCGAAGCCTTCGACGCGCTGGTCACCTTATGGACAAAGTCGCGCACCGGGAGTCTGCCGAGAAACGGCGACTGCACCCAGCCGTGGCGAACGAAGAGCGCCGCCGCCTTCTCGGCATCACCGGCTTCGAGAGCCAACAGGTACTTGCGCACGGCCTGCTGCATAACTGCCTCACTTGATGATGGCGGCGACCCCGGCCTTGCAGGCCACCTCGTCCTGCGAGCCCGCACCACCCGAGCAGCCGATCGCGCCGATGAGCTTGCCGCCTTCGACCAGCGGAATGCCGCCGCGTGAGCCGATGACGCCGTCGACCGTCAGGACATAAAGGCTGCCGCTCTGCTGGATGGCCTTCTCGAACACCTTGGTCTCACGGCGGAAGTTGGCCGAGGCGCGCGCCTTGTGCTCGGCAATCTGAATCGAGGCGAGCTGCGCTCCGTCCATGCGCTCGAAGGCGACCAGATTGCCGCCGGAATCGACCACGGCGATGTCGAGCTTCCAGTCGTGCCTCCTGGCTTCGGCCGCCGCGGCGGCGATGGCGGTCATCGCGCGCTCGAGCGTGATCGGCGGCCCGTAGGGGATGTCGAATGCCATCTTCTCGGGCACATCGTCGAGCGGGTACGGCGCGGCTGCCGGCGCCGGCTGCTGTGCCACGCTCGAGGCGGTGCCGGCCGCGACGGCGGCCAGAAATACTGCGGTCAGCGCGAGCCTCGGGGACATGGTGGTGCTCCTTCTTGTTGCTTGGCGAGGTATCTTACGCCGATGAATGACCTCGCTCTCGGTTTCATCGGACTCGGCAACGTCGGCGGACAGCTGGCCGGGAACCTGCTGCGCCACGGCGCCAATCTCACGGTACGCGACCTCGACCCTGAGCGCGTGGCGGCCCTGGTGAACCGCGGGGCCAGGGCCGCCGCCAGCCCGCGCGAGCTCGCCGAGCGCGTCGACCTCGTCATCACCTGCCTGCCCTCCCCGGCGGTCTCCGCCGCCGTGATGGAGGCGCCCGACGGCGTGCTGGCCGGCCTCTCGCCGGGGAAGATCTGGCTCGAGATGAGCACCACCGACGCCGCCGAGGCGCGGCGGCTCGCCGCGCGCGTCGAGGCCCTCGGTGCGACGGCGATGGATTGTCCGGTCTCCGGCGGCTGCCATCGCGCGGCCACCGGCAACATCTCGATCTTCGCCGGCGGCAGCCGCGCGGCCTTCGAGCGCGTGCTGCCGGTGCTCGCCATTCTCGGGCGGCGGATCCTGCACACCGGCCCGGTGGGTTCGGCCTCGATCCTCAAGGTGATCACCAACTACCTGTGCACGGTGCACCTGGCGGCGCTCGCCGAGGCGCTCACGGTGGCCAGGGTGGCGGGCCTCGATCTCAACATGACTTACGAGGGCATCCGCATTTCCTCCGGCAATTCCTTCGTGCACGAGACCGAGTCGCAGGTGATCCTGAACGGCAGCCGCGACATCAACTTCACCATGGACCTGGTGGTGAAGGACGTGGGGCTGTTCGACGCGCTGGCGCGCGCGCACCAGGTGCCGCTCGAGCTCTCACCGCTGGTCCTGAGCCTGTTCGAGGACGGCGCGCGCCGCTACGGGCCGCGCGAGCACTCACCCAACATCATCCGCCGGCTCGAGGAGGCCTGCGGCGTACGGGTGCTCGGCGAGGGCTTCCCGGCGCAGATGGTCGACGATGAGCCGAAGGTCCCCGGCGCCGAGGTGGTGCCGCGGGCGCGCGGCGCGCATCACTGCTGAAATCCGCGCCGCGCCCCTATAATGTTGGCATCATGATATAAAAAGGCGGCCGCTGCCGGGCCGCGGCACCAGGGGTATGGCTATCGCTAAGCTCATCGAGACGCGTTCGATCGACTACGTGCCGCTCGCCGAGCGGCACGGCAAGGTCTGGCACCTCTGGCCGGTGTGGTTCTCGGGCGATGCGCACCTCGCGACGCTCGCCGTCGGCGTGCTCGGCATCACCCTCGGCGGCAATCTCCTCTGGACCGCCATTGCGGTGCTGCTCGGCAACGCGCTCGGCACCTTCTTCATGGCGTTCCACTCGACGCAGGGTCCGCAGCTCGGGCTGCCGCAGATGATCCAGTCGCGGCCGCAGTTCGGCTACACCGGAGCGCTGCTCGTCTGGGCGGTCGCGCTGGTCGCCTATATCGGCTACAACGCCTTCAACCAGGTGCTCGCCGCGCAGGCGCTCCACCAGCTGGCGCCGGCGATCTCCGCGACCTCCTCCGGCGGCATCATCCTGTTCGCGCTGCTCGCGGTCAGCCTGGCAGCGGTCGGTTACGACCAGATCCACCGCGCCCAGCGCGGCTTCGCCTACCTGATGATCGCGATTCTCACCGTGTTCTCGCTCGGCGGACTGCTCACGCTGCGCTTCTCCGCGGCGCAGTGGGATGCGGGCGGCTTTCGCCTCGTGCCGTTCCTCGCGCAGATTTTTGCCGCCGCTTCCTACCAGCTGAGCTGGTCCATCTACGTGTCGGACTACTCGCGCTATCTGCCGCGCGACGTCGGCGTGCGCGAATCGTTCTGGTGGACTTACCTCGGCGCCTTCATCGGCGGCGCCTGGATGATGCTGGTCGGAACGGTGGCGGCGGCCATGGCGCCGCAGCTCGACGTGGCCGCCGCCATCGAGCGTGCCGCGGATGCGGTCATTCCGGGCCTCGGCAAGGTGTTGATCGCGGGAGCCCTGCTGGGACTCGTCACGATCACCTCGCTCAACTTCTACGGCGCCTCGCTCACGCTGCTCTCGGTCGCCGATACCGTCCGGCCGCTCAGGTGTACGGCGGCCAAGCGCCTCACGAGCCTCGCCGTGGCGCTGTTTGCCAGCACGCTGCTCGCCCTGAATTCCTCCGGCAATTTCGTGGCGCGCTTCCAGGACTATCTGTCGCTGCTGTTGTACCTGTTCACGCCCTGGACGGCGATCAACCTGGTGGATTTCTACCTGGTGCGCAAAGGGCACTACTCGATCCGCGAGATCTTCAACTCCCGCGGCATGTACGGCCACTGGAACTGGCGCGGCCTCGCCGCCTATTTCGCCGGCTTCATCGTCATGATTCCGTTCTTCAGCACCGACCTCTACACCGGCCCCATCGCGCGTGCCCTCGGCAGGGCCGACATCGCCATGCTGGTGGGTCTGCCGGTCGCGTCCGCCGTCTATCTCCTCAGTTGCCGCTCGATGGATCTCGAGCACGACCGGCGGCGGGCCGCGGCCGCCGACGTCGGCCTCGATCCCGACGACCGGGTCGGCGCAGCGGGCTAGGATCGCCGCATGCCCAAGATCGTCGACCACGCGCAGCGCCGGGATGAGATCGCCCTGGTCGCCTGCCGCGTGGTGGCCGAGCACGGCTTCGAACAGGCGAGCATGGTGCGCATCGCCCGCGAGGCGGGCTACACCACCGGCATGCTGGCGCACTACTTCGACAGCAAGCAGGACATCATCATCGCGGCTCTGCGTCTCATCCTGCGGCGCATCGAGGAGCGGCTGCTGCGCCCGGCGGCAGCCGCTGCGCCGCCCGACCTGTTGACGCTCCTCACCGAGGCGCTGCCGGTCGATGCGCACCGGCGCATCGAGTGCGCCTTCTGGACCACCTTCTGGGGCCAGGTCTCCGCCGACAAGCGCCTGAAGCGCATCAACGCCTGGGTGCACCGCGAGTACCTGCGGCTGTTCGAGCGCTGCCTGGCGCAGTGCTGGCCGGAGTGGTCGAGGTGGCCGGCCGCCACGCGCGAGCACGTGCTGCGCTCGCTGGTGACGTTCATCAACGGGCTCACCGCGAGCGCGGTCGCCAACACCGGCGACTGGCCCGCCAGGGCGCAGATCGGACAGCTCGCGCTGCAGCTCGCGCTGCTCCACACCTGGGCCGAAGGCCCGGCCGGCGCGCCTCCGGCGCGGCAGGCGGCGGGCGGCTGACGCCGCCCGCGGCTCCTGCTGCGTCAGAACGACTTCGTCACCTGGAACATCACCGTGAGCGGCGGCAGCGTCGCCACCTGCGGGATCACGTTGCCGCCGGCGTCGTACTGCGCGTAGCCGATGTAGCCGATGTCGCCGAGGTTGGGCTTGGCGCTGAAGAGGTTGCGGACGTTGAGCGAGTACTCCATGTCCCCCTGGTCGACGCCGAAGCGCAGGTTGACGAGCCCGAATCCCGCGCGCGTCGCCTCCCCGCCCCCTCCGCCGACCAGCAGCGAGATGCTGTTGCCCTGATAGCTGTAATCAGCGGACGCAAAACCCTGGGAATCGCCGCCGAGCGAGTGCGAATACACCAGGCCGGCCGAGCCGTTGAAGGCCGGCACGCCCGCGACGCGAGTGCCCGGATTGACGCCGAACAGCCCGAGGTTGCCCGGGTCGGTCATGTCGGTGTCCTCATAGCCGAGTCCCAGGCGGAACTGCAGTCCCGGGAGCGGAAGGCGCCCGCTGGCCTCGAGCTCGGCGCCGCGCACGCGGGCCTTGTTGCCGTTCACCTGCGCATAGAACCCGCACGACAGCGCCACCTGCTGCTGCACGTCCTGCCACTCGATATCGTAGGCGGCCGCCGAGATCAGCACCGCAGGCAGTTGCGTCTTGGCACCGACCTCGTAAGTCCACAGCGTATCCGAGCGGATGTGCGTGATCGCATCCACCGAGAGGCTCGGCAGCGTGCATCCCGGGAAATTCGCCTGTGCGCCGCCGGCTCGGAAGCCCTTCGAGGCCGAGACGTACGCCATGGTGGCTTCCGTCGCCTGCCAGGAGAGCGCCACTTTCGGGTTGAAGCCCGATTGACTGTTGGCCTGGGGACCGCTCGGCTGCGGG
>DASPOP010000299.1:0-5359 GCA_035625955.1 Steroidobacteraceae bacterium
AGGGGATTGACCGAGTCGGCGAGTTTTTCACGTCCGTGGAAGTTATCGACCAGGAACACCCGGCCGTTGCTGTGCAGGCTGCGCCCTACCCAGATCGTCACTGCCACGCTCACCGCCACGTAGACGAGATAGGTCCAAAGCATCATGGGAGACCTCCTTCTGTTATATATTTAGCTCACTCGCTAATCATGCTAGGCGTTATTAGCTAATTAGTCAACAAGCTAAATACAGTGAGGAATCCATGACCCTCGATGGCGTGTTCGAGGCCCTCGCCTCCACGGTACGGCGCAAGATCCTCGCCTATCTCTCGGCTACCGAGCTGACGGCGGGAGAGATCGCCGAGCGCTTCGCCATTTCCAAGCCCTCGATCTCGAAGCATCTCTCCGTCCTCGAGAACGCCGGACTGATCGCCAGCGAGCGGCGCGGGCAGTTCATTTACTACCGCCTGGTGCGGGACAACCTGATGAACACCCTGAACAGCTACCTGCAGGAGGTCTGCCCGGTGTCGCGGCCGCTGAAGCGCGAAAGCGCGCGGCTGGCCAAGTCCAGGGAATAGTCAGCGCTCGGGCGGCTCGCGCGCCGTAACCGGTACCGTGAGGCGCCGCGTCCGGCGCACCACCGTGAGGGCGAGGTGCTTCCCCGGCGGCACGCCGCCAAGCAGGCGGTGCAGCGTATCGATGCCGTCGACCGGCTCATCGCCCACTCCCACGATCAGGTCGCCGGGCTGCAGATCCGACGCCGACGCCGGTCCCTCGCGCTCGCGTGACAGGACCTCGACCGCCCGCGCCGCCTTCAACTCGAGGGCGCGCACCAGGCGCAGGTCGAGCGGACGATCACGCGCGGCAATGCCGAGCCAGGCGCGTCGTACCCGACCCCGGGTGAGGATCTGCGTCAGCACCCACTGGGCGGTTGCCGCGGGAATGGCAAAGCCGATTCCTTGCGCCATGGGGATGATGGCGGTGTTGATGCCCGTGACCGCCCCGTGAGCATCGACGAGCGGGCCACCCGAGTTCCCCGGGTTGAGTGCGGCGGTGTGCTGCACGATGCCCTCGATCAGGCGCCCCTGGCGGCTGCGCAGCGAGCGCCCGAGCGCGCTCACGACGCCGGCCGAGACGGTCGATTCGAATCCATAAGGGTTGCCGACGGCCACGACGAGCTGCCCGGCGCGCAGGCGCTGCGTGCTCGCTAGCTGCGCGTAGGGGAGCGAGGCCGCCTGGGCACGCAGCACGGCGAGATCCGTGGCCGGATCGCGGCCGGCCACCACCGCCGCCACCGTGCGCCCGTCGACGAATGACACGCGCGCTTCCTGCACGCGCTGCACGACATGCTCGTTGGTGAGCAGGTATCCGTCGGGCGTGACCACGACCCCCGAGCCCGCGCCGCCGCGCGCCCGCGCCGCCTCCTCGGCCCCGCCCGTGTAGACGCTGACCACCGCCGGCCCTGCCTGCTCGACGGCGCCCACCACCGCCGCCGAATAGGCATCGAGCGGCTCGGGGCTAGCGTCGGAATCGGAGGCTGCGGTGCCCTGGGCAGGCGCGTCGTCCAGCATGGCATGAGGCATGGGGACCTGCCGCGCCAAACTCAAGTCCCTTGGCGGAGGACTCCTGCGAGAATCTCCGCCGCCCCATGATCTCCCTCGCCGAAACCGCCATCCTGCTGGCCGCCGCGGTCATCGCGGTCTCGCTGTTCCGCTTCCTGCGCCTCTCCTCGATCCTGGGCTACGTCGCCGCGGGCCTGGTGATCGGCCCCTGGGGGCTGAATCTCGTCGGCGACGTCGACCGCATCACCAATGCCTCCCAGTTCGGCATCGTGCTGCTGCTCTTCATCATCGGACTCGAGCTGCAGCCGACGCGGCTCTGGGTCATGCGGCGCACGGTGTTCGGCCTCGGCGCGGCCCAGGTCGTGTCGTGCACGGTGCTGCTCGGCGCGGCGGCCTGGTCACTGGGACTGCCCCCGATCCCCGCCGGCATCGTCGGCCTCGGCCTCTCGCTCTCATCGACGCCACTCGTGCTGCAGCTGCTGGCCGAGCGCGGCCAGCTTCAGACGCAGCACGGACGCGCCGCCTTCAGCATCGTCCTGTTCCAGGACCTCGCGGTGCTGCCGGTGCTCGCGATCCTGCCGCTGCTCGCGCCGGGCGGCGCGCCGCACCCGACGGGAGGGGCGTGGTGGACGGGGCTGCTGAAGCTCCTGGTGGTGATCGCCGGCGTGATCGTCGGCGGCGGCCGGCTGCTGTTGCGGCCCGCGCTGCGGATCGTGGCACGGGTGCAGGTGTCGGAAGTGTTCACGGCCGCCGCGCTCCTCACCGTGATCGCGACCGCGCTGGTCGCGAACCAGGCGGGGCTGTCGGCCTCGCTCGGAGCCTTCCTCGCCGGCGTGCTGCTCGCCGACAGCGAGTTCCGCCACGAGCTCGAGGCCGACCTCGAGCCCTTCAAGGGGCTGCTGCTCGGCCTGTTCTTCGTCTGCGTCGGCATGTCGGCGAATCTCGGGCTGCTCGAGTCCGAGCCCCTGACGCTGCTCGCGGTCACGATCGCCTTCCTCGGGATCAAGATCCTGGCCGTCGCAGCGCTCGGACGTTTCGGCCGGTGCCGGGGGACCGAGGCCTGGAAGCTCGCCTTCACCATTCCGACCGGGGGCGAGTTCGCCTTCGTGCTGTTCACGCTCGCGGCCAGGCAGCGCCTGATCGACGCGCGGACCGCCGACCTGCTGGTGCTCGCGGTGACGCTGTCGATGATGCTCGCGCCGCTGCTGCTGCTCGCCGAGGAGTGGCTGAGCGCGCGCTGGCTTGCGCCGACGCCCGCGCCCTACGATGCGATCGACGATCGCGATACGCCGGTGATCATCGCCGGCTTCGGCCGCTTCGGACAGATCGTCGCGCGCGTGCTGCAGGTGCGCCACACGCCCTTCACCGCGCTCGACGCCAACCAAACCAACGTCGATTTCGTGCGGCGCTTCGGCAACAAGGTCTACTACGGCGACGCCTCGCGGCTCGACCTGCTGCGCGCCGCCGGCGCCGCCACGGCGCGCGTCCTGGTGCTGGCGCTCGACGACCTCGAGGCCTCGGTGCGCACCGCGGTGCTGGCGCGCGAGCAGTTTCCGCAACTCAAAATCCTCGCCCGCGCGCGCAATCGTCAGCATGCCTTTGCGCTCATGGACGCGGGCGTCACGGTGATCGTGCGCGAGACCTACGGCTCGAGCCTCGAGATGGCCGGCCGGGTGCTCGAGGCGCTCGGCGCCACCTCGGCTGCGGCGCGCGAGACCGTGCGCCGCTTCCGCGTGCACGATGAGGCGACGCTCGCCGCGCAGTATGCGGTCAAGGAGGACGAGGAGAAGTTCCGCGCCACGACGGTCGAAGCCGCACGGCAGCTCGAGAAGCTGTTCGAGGCCGACGAGAAGCCCACCGATGGATGAGGCGCGTGCGGTGCGCGAATACTGGTTCGGGACGCAGCCGCTCTCCGCGGAGGCGCTCGAGCGCCGCATGGATTTCTGGTTCGGGCCCGAAGGCGAGCAGCGCGATGCGGAAATCCGCACACGCTTCGGCGCGCTGCTCGAGCGTGCGGCCGCCGGGGAGCTCAGTGCCTGGGCCGACGGCCCGCGGCGCCGCCTGAGTCTCATCGTTCTGCTCGATCAGTTCCCGCGCAACATGTTCCGCGGCACCGCGCGGGCCTTCGAGTACGACGCGCAGGCGCTGACGCTGGCGCTCACCGGTATGCAGTCGGGCGCCGACGGCGCGCTCGATTTCGCCGAGCGGCTGTTCTTCTACATGCCGCTCGAGCACGCCGAGAACCGCGACGCGCAGGATGAGTCGGTCGCGGCCTTTCGCCGCCTGCTCGCCGAGGTGCCCCGGGAGCTCCACGAGGCTTTCGCGGGCACGCTGAGCTTTGCCGAGAAGCACCGCTCGATCATCGAGCGGTTCGGCCGCTTTCCACACAGGAATGTCCTGCTCGGGCGCGCGAGCACGCCCGAGGAGCTTGAGTGGCTGAAGGAAGGCGGGACGAGCTTCGGGCAGTAGACGGCCGCGTGCCTCTCAGCCCTGCCCCGCGATGAGCCGCTCGAGCTGGCTGATCTGCCGTTCGAGCTCGCGCTGCACCTCGAGCAGCTCGACAGCCAGCGCCGCGCCGCTGGCGTTGAGGCCGAGATCGCGCATCAGCCGGCCCATGATCCGCAGCCGCGGCAGCTCCGTCGCGGGGAATTCCCACTCGCCCGGGGCGGTGCCGCGCGGCGACATGAGCCCGAGCTCGGTGAGCTCATGCACGGCCGCCAGGTCGATCCGGCACACGCGGCAGATCTCGGTGACTGCGATCCAGTCACTGTCGGTGAGCACTTGTCCGGTCGTGATTTTCTCCACCTGGCTCATGCGTCACCCCGTGAGACCGGCGCGCGGATTGAAGTCGAGCTTGGCGCGCATCTCGTCGTAGACCGCCCGGGCCGCCGCGGTCGTCGCCGGCGGCAACACCACCTTCAGCTGCACGTACTGGTCGCCGGCGGGCTTCCCCGGCAGTCCGCGGCCCCGCAGCCGCAGCTTCTGCCCCGACTGCGCGCCGGATGGGATCTGCATATCGACCGGACCGCCGAGCGTCGGCACGGTGACCGATGCACCGAGGGCCGCTTCCCAAGGGGCGACCGGGAGCGTCAGGGTGACGTCGCGGCCATCCAGCTGATAGAGCCGGTTCGGCACGATGTGCGCCTGGAGATAGAGGTCGCCCGCGCGCCCGCCTTCTGCGGCAGGCTCGCCCTGGCCGGCGAGCCGGATCAGTTGCCCGTCGGTGACTCCGGCTGGGATCGTGACCCGCACGGTGTGAGTACGCACCTCGAGCGTGCCGTCGCCCCTGAGCTCAGGGCGCTTGAGCTCGAGGTTGCTCGTCGTGCCGTGGAAGGCCTGCTCGAGAGCGATATCGATGCGCGCGTGATGGTCGCGCCCGCCGCGGCGAGCCGCGCCGCCGAAGGGAGATCCGCCGCCGAACAGCGACGAGAAAAAATCGCTGAAGCCCTCCTCGGCGTAGACCTCCTCGTCACTGCCCGCGCGGGCGCGCTGCCGGCCACGGCCCCCACCGAACTCGAATCCGCTGCCCCAGTCCGGGGGCGGCCGGAACTGCTCGCCGGATTTCCACTCGCTTCCGAGCTGATCGTAGGCGGCGCGCTTCTCCGCGTCCTTCAGGACCTCGTAGGCCTCCTGCACTTCCTTGAAGCGCTCCTCGGCATTCGCCTCCTTGCTGACGTCCGGATGGTATTTGCGTGCCAGCCGCCGGTACGCCGTCTTGACCTCGTCGGCAGTCGCGGCCCGCTGCACGCCCAGAATCTGGTAATAGTCCCGGTATTCCATGAGCGCCTTTATGGAGCCCGACGGCGCAGCTCGCAACGC
>DASPOP010000300.1:0-8043 GCA_035625955.1 Steroidobacteraceae bacterium
GCTCACCGTGTACTCACTTCTCGTCGTAATCGAGCTCGAGCGTCTCGCTCTTGACACGCGACTGGCATGCCAGCACGTAGCCCTGCTCGAGCTCCCAGTCCTCGAGCGCGTAGTTCTGCGCCATCTCGACCTCGCCGCGCACTACCTTGGTACGGCACGTCGAGCAGACCCCAGCGCGGCACGAGAAGGGCAGCTCGATGCCGGCACGCGCCGCGGCATCCAGCACGGTCTCGGCATTCATCTGCATCGTGAAGACGCGGCGCCGCCCGTCCATCACGATGGTGACCTGGGCTTCCGCTCCGCCGGGCCGGGCGGCCGGTGGGGTGGGCGCGGGCGCTTCTGCGGTAGCCGCGGCGCGCCCCGCACCCTCACCCGCCGTCGCCACGCTGAAGTGCTCGGCATGAATGCGCGAGCCCTCGACGCCCAGCGCGCGCAGGCTCCCGCCCACCTGCTCGATCATGTCGCCGGGCCCGCACACGAAGTACTCGGCAATCTCGCCCGGCCGGAACAGGGCCGCCGCGAACTCGCGCACCCGCTCGCCATCGATCCGGCCGTTGTAGAGCGCGACCTCCTGAGGCTCGCGGCTCATCAGGAAATGCAGCGAGAGCCGGTCGAGGTAGCGGTCCTTGAGAGCGAGCAGCTCCTCGAGGCACATCGTGCGCGCACTGCCGCTGTTGCCATAGAAGAGGATGACGCGCTTCTCCGGCAGCGCGAGCAGCGCGCGCGTCACCGACAGGACCGGGGTGATGCCGCAGCCGGCGGCGAATGCCACATAGCTGCCGCCGCGAGCCGCACTGGTGCGGGGCGTGAAGCTGCCGTTGGGAGGCAGCACCTCGAGCGTATCCCCGGCGCGCAGCTGCTCGGCGAGATAACGCGACATCTTCCCCGCCGCATGCACGCGCGGCACGATCACGAGCGGCCACTCGCCGGGCGCGTTCACCGGCGAGTAGGTGCGGCGCACTTCCTCATCATCGATCCGGGCACGCACCACGACGTGCTGCCCGGCGCTGCCGAGGTATTCCGCGCGCAGCTCCGGCGGCACCTCGAGCGCGATCGCCACGGCGTCTTCCGCATCCGGGGTGATGGCGCTGACCGTGAGCGAATGGAACCGCAGCATCTCAGATGCACTTGAAGTGATCGAAGGGCTCGCGGCAGGCACCGCAGACGTAATGCGCCTTGCAGGGTGTCGAGCCGAATTCGCTGATCCGCTCGGTCGCGAGGCTGCCGCATCGCGGGCAGCGCACCGGCTCGGATGCCCGGCCCGAAGCCGCCGTTGCTGCAGCCGGCGGGGCGATGCCGAAGGCCGCGAGCTTGGCGCGCCCCTCGGACGTCACCCAGTCGCTCGTCCAGGGGGGCGAGAGAACCTCCTCGAGCAGCGCGTCGCGATGGCCGCCCGCATCGAGCGCAGCGCGCGTCGCGCTGCGGATCGCGGCGGTCGCAGGGCAGCCGGTGTAGGTCGGGGTGATGCCGACGCGCAGCCGCCCGTCGGCGGCGCGGCGCACGTAGCGCACGATCCCCAAGTCGACGATGCTCAGCACCGGAATCTCGGGGTCGGGCACGCGCGCGAGCAGCTGCCACACCTCCCGCTCGGCCACGCTGGACTCCGCCGCTCTCACCAGCGGACACCCGCATAGGTGCGCTGCAGATGCTGCATCTCGGCGAGCAGGTGGCCGAGGTGCTCGGTGTGCACGCCGCGCTTGCCGTACCAGGGGTGCGGTTGCTGCGCCGGGCGTACCAGCGTCGCCTGGTGCAGATCCTCATCCACGCGGCGTCCCCAGCGCCCGGCGGCCGCGGCGAGCTGCGGCGCGATCCCGGCCGCCGCCATGCGCTCGTCGATCTCGTCGGCAGTGAACAGTTCCTCGATGAAGCGCCACAGGGAGTCCACGGCGCGCTGCGCGCGGACCTGGCTCTCCGCGGTGCCGTCGCCGAGACGCACCAGCCAGCCGCTGCTGAAGCGATAGTGGTAGCGCGTCTCCTTGAGCGCCTTGGCGGCGATCGCCGCGAGGCGGGTATCGGTCGATCCCGCGAGGCCCTCATAAACCTCGATCTGCCAGGCATCGATCAGCCACTGGCGCACGATGGTGTGGGCGAAGTCGCCGTTCGGCTGCTCGGCGAGCGTGAGATTCAGGAACTCCGGCGCATCGCGCAGGAACGCGAGCGCGTCCTCGTCGCGTCCCTTGCCTTCGATCTCCCCGGCATAGGTGAGCAGCAGCCGCGCCTGACCGATGAGGTCGAGCGCGAGGTTGGCGAGGCCCAGATCCTCCTCCAGCGCCGGCGCGTGGCCGATCCACTCGCCGAGGCGCTGGCCGAGCACGAGGCTCGTATCGGCGAGGCGCAGCACGTAGCGCAACAGCGCATCGTTCAGCACCCGGTCGCGCCGCACCGGCGCTGCGGCCGCGGCGCTCACAGATTCTTCACCTCATCGGGAATCGCATAGAAGGTCGGATGCCGGTACACCTTGTCGCGTGCCGGCTCGAACAGCGCCTCCGCCTCGCCCGGGTCGGAGGCGACGATGTCGGCCGAGCGCACCACCCAGATGCTCACGCCTTCCTGGCGGCGGGTGTAGACGTCGCGCGCGTGCTCGATCGCCATGCGCGCATCGGCGGCATGCAGACTGCCGACGTGCTTGTGCTCGAGCCCGGAGCGCGAGCGGATGAATACCTCGAACAGCGGCCAGTCGGCCGTGGACGGATCTGCGCCCGGATTGCTCATGCCTGCCTCCGCTTGGCGGCATGCGCCGCCGCCGCCTCGCGCACCCAGGCCCCGGCCCGGTAGGCTTCGCGGCGCGCCTCGAGCCGCTCGCGGTTGCACGGCCCGTTGCCCTTCAGCACGGCGTGGAACTCGCTCCAGTCGATCGGCCCGATGGCGAAGTGCTGCGTGGCCTCGTCCCAGCGCAACGCCGGGTCGGGGATGGTCAGCTCGAGGAACTGTGCCTGCGGCACGGTGATGTCGATGAATTTCTGCCGCAGCTCGTCGTTGGTGAAGCGCTTGATCTTCCAGCGCATCGACTGCGCAGTGTGCCTGGAGTCCGCATCCGACGGACCGAACATCATGATCGACGGCCACCACCAGCGATTCAGCGCGTCCTGCGCCATGGCGCGCTGCGCTTCGCTCCCCTGCGCCAGCGTCAGCATGATCTCGAACCCCTGGCGCTGGTGGAAACTCTCCTCCTTGCAGATGCGCACCATGGCGCGCGCGTACGGCCCGTAGGAGCAGCGGCAGATCGGGATCTGATTCATGATCGCCGCCCCGTCCACCAGCCAGCCGATCGCGCCCACGTCCGCCCAGGTGAGCGTCGGGTAGTTGAAGATGCTGGAGTACTTGGCTGCGCCCGACAGCAGCTGCTCGAACAACTCGGCGCGCGAGATGCCGAGCGTCTCGGCCGCACTGTAAAGATACATGCCGTGTCCGCCTTCATCCTGGACCTTGGCCATCAGCACTGCCTTGCGGCGCAGGCTGGGCGCGCGGGTGATCCAGTTGCCCTCGGGCAGCATGCCGACGATCTCGGAGTGCGCGTGCTGGGAGATCTGCCGGATGAGCGTTTGGCGGTAGGCATCCGGCATCCAGTCCTTGGGCTCGATCTTCTCCTCCGCGTCGATGCGCGCCTGAAAGCGGGCCGCAGCGGCCGTGGCGTCCGCGGCCGGCGCCGGTACCGGCTCCCGCCCGTGGACGTCGAGCGCCTGCGTATACATGCGTGTTACCCCGGGGCCCGTACGGTGCCCTTGCCTCGATGCGGCACAAGGCTAGCACAACGAAATCCGGGGAGATTTTGCCGCAGCCAGCCGGGGCTGCCGCAACGCCAGGAGGCCCGGCCGCGGTGGCCGGGCCACTATTCTGCGCCCTCCGAGCTAGTCGCTCAGCTCGACCGCCATGAAGCTCGCCGACAGCACGCCGGTGCTCGGGTCGTACGGGCCGGCGGCTTCCACCTTCAGGAGCTGCGTGGTCCCGTTGAGGTCTGCGGCGAGCGCGGTGATGAAGTCACCGAAGCTCGCATAGACCTGGAACTGCCAGCTCATGCGGTGCCCGATGGCAAACACCATGTTGGACGCCGCGGTGTTCGGCACGAAGGACAGCCCGGCGCTCACGCTTCCCGGATCCTCCCGCACCGGGCCGATGAACAGCACGTGCTGGGCCGCGCTCTGCACCGTCGCCTGGGTCATCATCACGTTGGTGGCGCTCAAGGGCGAGACGAAGGGCGCGGTCGGCCCCGGCGGCATCCAGTCGAGGTGCAGGCGGGCGTCGGTGTTGGCG
Source organism: Steroidobacteraceae bacterium (assembly GCA_035625955.1). Lineage (GTDB taxonomy): Bacteria > Pseudomonadota > Gammaproteobacteria > Steroidobacterales > Steroidobacteraceae > 13-2-20CM-66-19. Next base: position 4,252 of record DASPOP010000300.1, read on the forward strand.
AAATTCACCAGCGTCAGCGCCGCGAAATCCGGCGGCGCAGAGCCGAAGGGCGTGACGAAGCCGTCGAACGCGATCGGTGCGCCGGCCGTCAGCGTCGGCAGCGGCAGCGCCGCCGGAACGCTCACGCTGTAGGCGCTCGCGCTGGCATCGCTGCCACTCTTGCCGGTGCCGGCGAAGTTGAAGGCCGCCGGCGGCAGGCCGTCGAGCGCCTGCAGGTTCATGGTCACCACCCCGCCCGTGGCGGAGGTGAACTGCCCCCAGGCGCGCGTCACCATCAGCCGCACGCTCCCCGAGCTCGCATCGAGCGTGTGGTTGCCGCTCGCGTCGGTGCCGGCCTTGCCGAAGGCCTGCACGTGCTGACCGACCGAGATGTCCGTCGGCCCGAAGGTTCCGGACTGGCCGTCCTCGGTCACCATGGTGGTGGAGGCCACCGTGACCGTGACCTGGCCGAAGAAGCCGAAGTCGTTGGCGCCCATGTTGCCACCGCCCATGGCGTTGTTGCCCATGGCACCGTTGTTCATGGCGTTGGCAGCGGAGGCGGTCATGACGACGCCGGCCTGGACTCCGCCGCCCCCCTGCGGCTCGAAGAACGCATGGCGCACGGTCAGCACGTCGCCGCTGCGCGCGACGACCGTGCCTGCGACGCTGTCGAGACCGGCCCCGGGGACGCTGGTGCCGGCAAACACCTGCGCCGCGGTGAACGTCCCGGCGGTGGTATCGAAGCTTCCGAGGGCCAGGGTCATGGTCCCGGCCGGCAGTGCCGCGAGCGCGGTCAGGCCGGCGTTGCCCACGTAGGCGGTGCCGTTGATCGTGAACCCGGTCGTCGTGGTCGTGTAGACCACCACCTGGCCCATGCCGTCATCCGCGTCGGTAAAGAACGGAAATACCTTGACCGTGTAGGAGGTCTGACTCGCAGTGTTGGTCACGCTCACCAGCGGCCCGCGCACACGGATCGGCCTGGTCAGGTCGGGCGTGAGGCTCGCCACCAGCACCGGGTTCACCGTCACCATGACGGCGCTCGCGGCAGTCGAGGAGGTGATGGTCGACGGCGCGACGGTATTCGAGGCGCTCAGGTTGAAGTCGAGGGCCAGATGCGAGACCGTGCCGTTGGTGATGACCAGCGGCGACCCGGCCGGCAGCTGCAGGGTGACCGTCATCTGGTTGTTGGGCGAGACCAGCGGACTGTTGGTCGCGCCGTTGACGATGTTGGCGGCCGGCACCGTGATGCCGCCGGCGCCGTTGTCGACGATGATGGTGGCGCTGCTGTAATCGAGGGTCAGGGCGACGCCGGTGTAGTCGCCCGCGGGCACCTGCCGGGCGCTGATCACCTCCGACAGATCGACCAGCTGTGCGAAGTCGACCGTGGTCGTGGCCGGCACGGTCTCGACGATGGTGCCGTCGGAGCGTGTCAGCTTCAGCGACACGACGTTGACCATGTAGCTGAGGAAATCCCCCGGCATGTCGCTCAGCGTCACTATGGCGGTGCCGGTGCTCGTCGGCGGCGGGTTCATGCTCATCGAGCCGCCACCGCCGCAGGCGTTGACCAGCAGCGCGCCAGCGAAGCCGGCGATGGCGAACAGGCGCAATGAGTGTTGGCGCGCGGCCGTCCAGCAGCGCGCGGCGAGGTGCAGTGTGTTCATACGATCCCCGGAGTTCCCGCAGTTTCCTGGCTGCCGCTAGGCAGATCCCCGGCGTTTTCTAGCCCTGCGCCAGGTACAGCACAAGGTGTCTCCCGCCCCCGACAGGCGGTGGGGATTACATAACTTTGTACATTTTGTAACCAGTGGCGCCGGCGGGCATCGAGGGCTCAGCGCCGTTCCCGGCGGTCGATGACGCGCTGCGCCTTGCCCGCCGAGCGCTCGATCGATCCGGGATCGCCCACCTGCACCCGGGCGGAGATCCCGACCAGGGCCTTGATGCTGGCCTCGAGCTCGTGCCGCAGGCTGCCGCGCGCCTCGGCCGGCGTGCCTTCGAGGCATTCCACCCGGACCGCGAGCTGGTCCAGATGTCCCTCGCGTGTCAGCTCGAGCTGATAGTGGGGTGCGAGGCGCCTGATGCGCAGCACCAACTCCTCGATCTGGCTCGGGAACAGGTTCACTCCACGCACGATCAGCATGTCGTCAGAGCGGGCGCTGATGCGCGCCATGCGCCGCATCGGGCGCGCGGTCGGCGGCAGCAGCGCCGACAGATCGCGCGTGCGGTAGCGGATCATCGGCAGTGCCTGCTTGGTGAGCGAGGTGAACACCAGCTCGCCCGCGGAGCCCTCGGGCAGCACCGCGCCGGTCGCCGGATCGATGATCTCGGGATAGAAATGATCCTCCCAGATCACCGGCCCGTCCCTGGCCTCGATGCATTCGCACGCGACGCCCGGCCCCATCACTTCCGAGAGGCCGTAGATGTCGAGCGCGTCGAGCCCGGCCCGCGACTCGATCTCGGCGCGCATTGCCTCGGTCCAGGGCTCGGCCCCGAAGATTCCGATGCGCAGCGAGGTGGCCGCGGCATCGAGCCCCTGGCGGTGAAACTCCTCGACCAGCGCCAGCATGTAGGAAGGAGTCACCATGATGATGTCGGGCTCGAGGTCGCAGATCAGCTGCACCTGCTTCTGCGATTGTCCGCCCGACATCGGCACCACGGTGCAGCCGAGGCGCTCGGCACCGTAGTGCGCCCCGAGGCCCCCGGTGAACAGGCCGTAGCCGTAGGCGATGTGCACGATGTCGCCGGGACACGCGCCGGCGGCGCGCAGCGAGCGCGCCACCAGCCCGGCCCAGGTCTCGATGTCCTCGCGGGTGTAGCCGACTACCGTCGGCTTGCCGGTGGTACCGCTCGAGGCATGCAGCCGCAGCACCTCGGAACGCGGCACGGCGAACATGCCGAAGGGATAGTGCGCACGCAGATCGTCCTTCACCGTGAACGGAAAGCGCGCCAGGTCGGCGAGCGTCTTCAGGTCATCCGGGTGGACCCCGGCAAGCTGGCACTTGCTGCGATAGGGCGCGACGTTCTCATAGGCATGGCGCACGGACCATCTGAGGCGCGTGAGCTGCAGCGCGCGCAGCTCGTCCTCGCCGGCGCGCTCGATCGGCTCCAGCTCGAGAGCGCCACGCCGCGCGGACACCAGCGCCCCGGCGGCCTCAGGCCGACCAGTCGGCGAGTGTGCCGACGAAGGTCTGCATGAAACGGTTCGCCTGGTGGCCGTCCATGACCCGGTGATCGAGCGTGAGGCTCGCGTAGCAGCGCGGCCGGACCACGATCTTCTGCTCGTCGCCCTCCTCGATGACCACCGGACGCTGCTCGAGCTTGCCCATTCCGAGAATCGCCGACTGCGGCTGGTTGATGATGATGGGCGCCGCCAGCAGGCTCCCGCTCACCCCATGGTTCGAGATGGTGAAGGTGCCGCCGCGCACGTCCGCCGGCGCGAGCTTACCGGTGCGCGCCCGGCTGACCAGATCGTCGAGCCCGCGCGCGATCGCGAACAGATCGAGCGCACCGGCGTCGTGCAGCACGGGCACGACCAGCCAGGTGCCCTCGACGGCGGTCGCGATGCCGATGTGGATGTCGTCGTAGATCTCGAGCGCCTCATCGGTCCAGCGGCTGTTGGCCTCGGGCACCGCGCGGATGGCCGCGACCGCTGCAGTCACGAAAGAGGCCGTCAGCGTCAAGGGCGCGCCGCGGCGTGCGAATTCCTCGCGCTGGCGCGAGCGGTCCTTGAGCACCGCGCCGAGATCCGTTTCTAACACCGTGGTCACGTGCGGCGACGTGTGCAGCAGGCTTTGCGTCATGTGCTCGGCGATGCGG
>DASPOP010000301.1:0-17489 GCA_035625955.1 Steroidobacteraceae bacterium
CGGGGCGGCGACCGCCCACTGCGTGCGCGTGTGCTTCGCGACCGACGAGTCGAGCATCGACGCGGCCTGCGAGCGCATCCGGCGCTTCTGCGCCACGGGGCTCTCAGGCGCGCGTGCCGCCGCCCGCTGACGGAGGCGCGCCGCGCAGGCGCGAGTGGCGCCGGCCGTAGGCGGCGTAGATGACGAGCCCGAGCGCGCCCCAGGCGCACAGCTGCACCCAGGTGCCGCCCGGCAGGCTCACCATCAGCACCACGCAGCTCACGATCCCGAGTACCGGCACCACCGGAACCCACGGGGTCCGGAACGGGCGGTGAGCGGCTGGATCGATCCGGCGCAACACCAGCACTCCGACGCACACCATGGTGAAGGCGAGCAGCGTACCGAGCGAGATGAGCTCCCCGAGCGTTCCGAGCGGGATGACCCCGGCGATCAGCGCCGCGACGCCGCCGGTCAGCAGCGTGCCGATGACCGGCGTCTGGTGCGCGCCGCTCACGTGGGCGAAGGCCGGCGGCAGCAGCCCGTCGCGCGCCATCGAGTAGAAGATGCGCACCTGTCCGACGATGCTGGCCAGCACCACCGACACGAGGCCGACGAGCGCCACGACGCTCACCAGCGCCTTGACCGAGCCGAGCGGCACGCGCGCGGCCGAGAGCGCGTAGTAGAGCGGATCGGCGACGGCGAGCGAGCGGTAGTCGGCGAGGCCCGTGATGACGAAGCTGACGCTGACGTACAGCGCGGTGCAGACGAGGAGCGAGGCGAACAGGCTCCAGGGGAGCGTGCGCTGCGGGTTGCGGGCCTCCTCCGCCAGCGTCGAGACGCCGTCGAAGCCGATGTAGGCGAAGAACAGGATTCCCGCGCCGCGGGCCAGCCCCGACCAGCCGAACTGACCGAAGCTGCCGCCGTTGGGAGGAATGAACGGCTGCCAGTTGGCCGGATGCACGTAGCGCGCACCGACCGCCACCAGCACGATGAGCGCGAACACCTTCGCGAGCACGATCGCGGTGTTGACCGCCGCCGAAGTGCGCGTGCCCGCGAGCATCAGCGCCGTACAGGCCAGCACCACCGCGACGGCGGGCAGGTCGAGCCAGGCGCCGGTTGCGAGCACATGGTGGTAGGCGTCGACCGTAAAGGGCGCCTGCGCGAGCAGCGGCGGCAGCACGCAGCCGAGATCACGCAGCGCCGCCTGCGCGTACCCCGACCAGCTGATCGCCACCAGCGACGCCGAGAACAGCCACTCGAGCACCAGGCTCCAGCCGATGATCCAGGCCGTGAGCTCGCCGAGCGTCACGTACGCGTAGGAGTAGGCGCTGCCCGAGATCGGCACCATGGCGGCGAACTCGGCGTAGCACAGTCCGGCGAAGAAGCAGGCCAGGCTCGCGAGCACGAAGGCCAGCGACACCGCCGGCCCCGCCTGGTGGGCGGCGACGTCGCCGGTCAGCGAGAAGATGCCCGCGCCGATGGTGCAGCCGACACCGAAGGCCGTCAGGCTCCAGAAGCCGAGCGTGCGCTCGAGGTGCGGGCCGCGCGCACCAAGGCTTTCGGCGACGCACAGCGCGACGGACTTGCGCCGGAAGACCGCAAGGCCGGATGTGCGCCTCACGGACTACCTGGGGATCGTTCCCCCGGGGGTGAGCTTGTCGATGGCGGCCGGCAGCGCCTGTGAGAGCTTCTGCGCGAGATCCTGCGGATTCATGCCGGTCCTGGCGGCGAGCTGGGCGAGGACCGGGCTGCTGCCGAACACCCTGCTGATCTCATCGGGCGAGATCGCCTGATTCGCCCCGCTCGCTACCCAGGAGCGCGCCGTGGCGCCGAGCCCCTGGCTCTCGAGCTGGCTGACGATTCCCTGCACACCGCCGTGCTGCTGAATGAACGTGTTGACGACGGTCGCCATCTCGGCGCCGACCACGCCGCCGATCAATCCATCGAGCAGTCCCATAGGCCCCTCCGTTCCTCATGTAAGCGTTGGCGTCGAGGCCGCCATTGTGCGCGCCAGCCTCGGGCGCGCTCAAGTCGCCGCCGCGCGCGAGCGGCCCCGCCTCCAGGCCGCGGAGCCGCCCGGCCGCCGAAGCGGCGTGCGTGCGCTGCGCGCCGTGCTGCCTTATTATATTATTACGACGACATTAAAAAGAGCCGCTGCGACCATGAGACAGGTCAGAACACTGGGACTGCTCGGCACGGGGGTGATCGGCGGCGGCTGGGCGGCGCGCGCGCTGCACTTCGGCATCGACGTGGTAGCCGCGGACGTCAAGCCCGAGATGGAAGCCTGGATCCGCGGCGCCGTCGCCAACGCCGAAGGGGCCTTGTCACGGCTGACGTTCGCGCCGCTGCCGCCGAAGGGCAAGCTCAGCTTCACCACCGATCTGGCGGCGATGGCACGCCAGGCGGACTTCATTCAGGAGAACATTCCCGAGCAGCTCGAGCTCAAGCAGCGCATGCTCGCCGGCGTCAGCCGGCACGCGCCCCGCGACGTGGTGATCGCTTCCAGCACCTCGGGCCTCATGCCGAGCGACCTGCAGCGCGACATGGAGTTTCCCGAGCGCTTCCTGGTCGCGCATCCCTTCAATCCGGTGTATCTGCTGCCGCTGGTGGAGCTGGTCGGCGGCCAGGCGACCGCCGCGCAGACCCTCGAGGCGGCGGCCCGCTTCTATACCTGGATCGGCATGCATGCACTCAAGGTGCGGCGCGAGATTCCGGGCCACCTCACCGACCGGCTGCAGGAGGCACTGTGGCGCGAGATCCTGCATATGGTGAACGACGGCGTCGCCACCACCGGGGAGCTCGATGACTCGATCGTCTACGGGCCCGGCCTGCGCTGGGCCGGGATGGGCACCAACCTCATCTATCACCTCGCCGGCGGTGAGACCGGCATGCGCCACATGCTGCGGCAGTTCGGCCCGGCCCTCAAATGGCCGTGGACCAGGCTCGAGGCACCCGAGCTCACCGAGCAGCTGATCGACCGGATGGTGGAGGGCACGCAGGCTCAGGCCGCCGGCCGCTCGATTCGCGAGCTCGAGCGGCTGCGCGACGACTACCTGGTGGCCATTCAGCAGCTGCTGCGTCAGTTCAACCTCGGCGCGGGCGCGACGCTGCGCGCGCTCGAGGAGCGCCTCTACGAGGCCGGTGCGGCGGCCGTGCGCGGCAAGCTTAGCGGCGCGGCCGCCGGCGATTCTTCCGGGGCGCTGCGGCTCGTCGAGACCCAGGTGCGTCCGGAGTGGGTCGACTACAACGGGCACATGACCGACTCGCGCTACCTGCAGGTGTTCGGGGATGCGACCGACGCGCTGCTGCGCTACGCCGGTGTCGACGATGCCTACCGGCGCTCGGGACGCGCGCTCTACACCGTCGAGACGCACGTGACGCACCAAGCCGAGGCGCGAGTGCTCGAGCCGCTCTACGTCACGAGCCGCGTGCTCGAGGTCGACGACAAGCGGGTGCGGCTCTTTCACGCGCTGCACCGTGGGCGCGACGACGCGCAGGTCGCCACGGCCGAGCAGTTGTACCTGCACGTCGACGCCGGCGCGGGCAAGGCCTCGTCGATGGACGCCGGGGTGCACGCACGCCTGGCGGCGCTGCAGGCGGCACAGGCGCGGCTGCCGCTGCCGCCCGAGGCGGGGCGCCTCGCCGGCAAGGCGGGCTGATGCCGAAGATCGTCGATCACGAGCGGCGCCGCGACGAGATCGCGTTGGTCGCGTGCCGGGTGGTGGCGGAGTACGGCTTCGATCAGGCCACCATCGTGCGCATCGCGCGCCAGGCCGGTTATACCACCGGCATGGTGGCGCACTACTTCGACACCAAGCAGGAGATCGTCATCGCGGCGCTGCGCCTCATCCTGCGCCGGATCGAGGAACGGCTCACGGCGGCGGCCGGGGAGGGCGACCGCGAGCTGTTGGCGCTCCTCACCGAGGCGCTGCCGGTCGATGCGACACGCTTCACCGAGTGCGCCTTCTGGACCGCGTTCTGGGGCCAGGTGTCGGCCGACCGGCGCCTCAAGCGCATCAACGCCTGGATGCACCGCGAGTACCTGAAGCTGTTCGAGCGCTGCCTGTCGCGCGGCTGGCCGGAGTGGCGGCAATGGCCGCCGCAGGTCCGCGACCAGGTGCTGCGCTCGGTGGTCACCTTCATCAACGGCCTCACGGCGAGCGTGGTGGCGAGTCCGCGCGACTGGCCCGCGGCACGCCAGGTCGGACAGCTGCGGCTGCAGCTCGAGATGCTGCATGCCTGGGCGCCGGGCGCGTGCGCTGCAGCCGGTCGGACGCGCAGGAGCCGGCGGGCCGCCGCCGCCCCGGCTTAAGGAGTGCACCGTGGACTTCAGTCTCACCGAAGAGCAACAGCTGATCGTCGATACGACGCGCAAGTTCGTGCGCGAGGAGCTGGTGCCGCACGAGAGCGAGGTCGAGCGCAGCGGCGAGGTGCGCGACGATCTGCTCGCGGAGCTCAAGGCCAAGGCCATGGCCGCGGGCCTGTACGCCGCCAACATGCCGGCCGAGGTCGGGGGCGCGGGGCTCGACGGCGTCGCCTGGGTGCTCTACGAGAAGGAGCTCGGCTACACCAGCTACGCGCTGCAGTACGGCTGCGTGGCGCGTCCTTCCAACATCCTGCTCGCCTGCGAGGGCGCGCAGCGCGAGCGCTATCTGCTGCCGACGGTGCGCGGCGAGCGCAGCGAGTGCCTGGCGATGACCGAGCCGGAGGCGGGCTCGGACCTGCGCAGCATGAAAGCCAGCGCGCGGGCACAGGGCGGCGATTTCATCGTCAACGGCACCAAGCATTTCATCAGCCACGCCGATCACTCCGACTTCGTGATCCTGTTCGCGGCGAGCGGCGAGGAGGAGGGACCGCGCGGTCGCAGGAAGCTGATCACGGCCTTCCTGGTCGACATGGGAACGCCGGGCTTCGAGGTGCGCCGCGGCTACCAGAACGTCTCACACCGCGGCTATACCAACAGCATCCTCCAGTTCACAGACTGCCGTGTGCCGCGCGCGGCAGTGCTCGGCGAGGTGCACCGGGGCTTCGAAGTGGCGAACACCTGGCTGGGCGCCACCCGGCTCCAGGTCGCGGCCAACTGCCTGGGGCGGGCCGAGCGGGCGCTCGCCCTCGCGACGCAGTGGGCGGCCGAACGGCGCCAGTTCGGCCAGCAGATCGGCAAGTTCCAGGGCGTCGCCTTCAAGCTCGCCGACATGGCGGTCGAGCTGCGCGCCGCCGAGCTGCTGACGCTGGAAGCGGCCTGGAAGCTCGAGCGCCGGACCGCCACCGACATGGATTACGCGATCGCCAAGCTCAAGGCCAGCGAGATGCTGGCGATGGTGGCCGATGAGGCGCTGCAGATCCATGGGGGCATGGGGCTCATGACCGAGCTGCCGCTCGAGCGGATCTGGCGCGACGCGCGCATCGAGCGCATCTGGGACGGCACCAGCGAGGTGCAGCGGCACATCATCTCGCGCGCGCTGCTGCGGCCGCTGGGGGGTTGAGGCCTACTTACCCTTCCAGACCGGCTTGCGCTTCTCGGCGAAGGCGCGTGCGCCTTCCTTCAGGTCCTCGGAGCGGATCACCTTCTGCACGGCGTTGAGCGCGTCGTGCACCTCGAAGGCCTGATGCTCGGGCGTCATCTCGGTCTGCCGCAGCAGCTGCTTGATCGCCGGGAAGAGCAGCGGCGGCCCCGCGGCGAGTGACTGCGCGATTTCGCGCGCCCGGGCGAGTCCCGTGCCCTTCGGCACCACGTGATTGGCGAGTCCCCAGTGCTTGGCCTCGGCCGCGTCCATCCAGCGCCCGGTCATGAGGAACTCCACCGCGACGTGGTAGGGGATGCGGCGGCGCAGCTTGATGGTGCCCGCGTCCGCCAGCACGCCGACGTTGATCTCCGGCAGCGCGAATTTCGCGTGCTCCTCCATGACGATGATGTCGGTGCCGAGCACCAGTTCCATGCCGCCGCCGCAGGCGATGCCGTTGACCGCCGCGATCAGCGGCTTGTCGAGATTGCGCGGGTAGTTGAGGCCACCGAAGCCGGCGGCGCCCCAGTCGGTATCGGACTCTTCGCCGGCGGCGGCGCCCTTGAGGTCCCAGCCGGCGCTGAAGAAGCGCTCGCCCGTTCCGGTGACGATGCAGATGCGCAGCGCCGGGTCGTCGCGAAACTGCTCGAACACCTTGTTGAGCCGGCGGCTGGCCGCCAGATCGATGGCATTCGCCTTGGGGCGGTCGAGCGTCACTTCGAGGACGGCGCCGGTGACGCCCGTCAGGACGCCGCCGGAGGAACTGTGGGTGAGGTCTGACATCGCTGTGTTACTCCGCCAGGCGGATCAGGGCATCGACAGCCACCGCGCCCGAGCCGGCTGGCCGCACGATGACGGGATTGATATCGAGCTCGGCCAGGCTCTCGAGATTGGCCTGCGCGTAGCGCGCGCAGGCCAGGGCCGTCTGCACCAGCGCCGGCAGGTCGCCGGCCGGCTGGCCGCGGAAGCCCGCCAATAATCTTGCCACGCGCAGGCTCCGCAGGCCCGCCTCGATCGAGGCGGCATCAAAGGGAGGCAGCAGAGTCGCGCTGTCGCGCAGCAGCTCGGTGAGCACGCCGCCGGCGCCGAGCACCAGCAGCTGGCCGAACTGCGGATCGACCGTGACGCCCACCAGAACCTCGGCGACGCCGTCGGTGACCATCTCCTCGATGAGCAGGGAATCGGAGAGCCGCGCGAGGCGCTGGGCGGCCTGGGCCGCCTCCGCGGCGCTGCGCACGTTGAGCGCCACGCCGCCGGCTTCGGACTTGTGCTCGAGGTCCGGGCGCATGGCCTTGACGACGACCGGGAAGCCGAGCGCTTCGGCGGCGCCGGCCGCTTCGCGCGCCCTCACCACGGCGGAACGAGGCACGCGCACGCCGTAGGCAGCGAGTGCCGCCTTGGCTTCGTGCTCGGTGAGCGAGCGGGCGCGCTCCTTCAGGGCCCGCGGCCGCCGCAGCTCGACGCCCGCGCCGCGGCGCCAGGCCGTGCCGACGGCTCCGGCGAGATCCAGTGCCTCGAGGGCCTCGCGCTGGCCCTGCAGCGGCACGACGCCTGCGCCCAGGCAGCGCTCGCGGGTCGCGGCGGCGAGCGATTCGGGGAGCGAGCAGATCACCGCCCCGCGGCTCGGCGCGCCGGGAATCGCCGCGATGAACTCCTCGATGCCGTTCAGGTAGGCGCTCGCATCCGCCTCGCCCTCGGGCGGACAGTCGATCATGAAGCCGACGGCGTCGAAACCGGAGCGCTGCGCCACCGAGAACATTGCGCGCATGCGCGGGCGGTCGAACCACACGTAGGTCTGGAAATCGAACGGATTCGCGAGCGCCACGCGCTCGCCGAGAATCTCGCCCAGGCGGGCGGCGCTCGCCGCCGGCAGCGGCGCAAACTCGAGCCCCAGCTGGCGCGAGTTGTCGGCGGTCATCGCCATATCGCCGCCGGAGGCGCCCATGACGAGCACGCGCCTGCCGCCGAGCGGTCCGCCGCAATGGAATACCTTGAGTGTCTCGCACAGCGTGCCGAGCGAGTCGCAGCGCGCGATCCCCGTCCGGGTGCAGAAAGCGTCGAAGGCGGCGTCGGCGCCGGCGAGCGCGCCGGTATGCGTGTGGGCGGTACGCGCGGCTGCGGCGGTGCGCCCGGCCTTGACGAGCGCGATGGGCTTGCCGGCGCTGCGCGCGGCCGCGACCGCGTGCGCGAAGCGGCCGATGTCCTTGACGCCTTCGAGGTACAGGCCGAAGGCGCTGACGCGCTCATCGGCGGCCAGGAGCTCGATCAGGTCCTCGGCGGCGAGCCGCGTCTGATTGCCGACCGTGAGAAGTAAGCCGATAGGCAGCGAGCGGCGGTTGAAGAGCAGATTGAGCGAGATGGTGCCGCTCTGGCAGATGAGCGCCACCCCGCGCTCGCGGCGCGCGCCCACCACCTGGTCGGGCCAGAGCGCCACACCGTCGAAGAAGTTGATGAAGCCGTAGCAGTTCGGGCCGAAGAACGGCAGCTCCGCTGCGTTCGCCAGCAGCTCGTCCGTGAGGCGCCGGCCTTCCGCCGTGCCGCTCTCGGAGAAGCCGGCGGCAAAGCACACGAAGCCGCCCGCGCCGCGGGCGGCGAGCCTTGCTGCGATCGCCGGCGCCTCGCGGTTGGGAGCGGCGACGAAGGCCGCATCCGGCGCGCCCGGGAGCTCGTCGACGGAGCGGAAGTAGCGCTGCTCGGGGGTCGAGGCGCGCGCAGGATGCACGCGCCACAGCTCGCCCGAGTAGCCGATCTTGCGGCTGGCGGCGGCCACGGCATCCGCCCACTCGCCGCCGATCAGGGCGACGCTGCGCGGCGCCAGCAGCCGTTCAAGCGCGCGCGGATTCATTTACGCGCGCCGCCCGCGAGGCTGAGCGCGCGTGATCCGGGGCCGAAGCCGGCGGCGGGAGCTGCCGCGCCGAGCGCGGCGATCGCGGATGCGACCTCGGGCGGGAAGGGCGCAGAGCCCGGAGTATTGCCCTGGCGCACGTGCAGCAGCATGAACTCGACGGTCGCCGCCACTTCGCCTGCGGGGGCGCGGCGCAGCGTGAAGCCCGCGTGCAGCCGCTTGGCGTCACTGCCGAGGACGGTCACCTCGACCGCGACCCGATCGCTGCGCTTCACCTCGGAGAGATAGTGCACGTGCATTTCCAGGGTATAGAGGGTGCACTGCGTCCGCTGGCGGTAAGCGGCATCGACGCCGATACGGTCCATGAGCGCGTCGCAGGCGCTGCTCGCGATCAGGCCGTAGTACGCATCGCGGACGTGGCCGTTATAGTCGATCCACTCCGGCAGCATTGCCGTCTCGTATATGGGAACTCCGGCCACGGCGGAATTCGCGCTCAGGTCAGCGGAGCTTGAGGCGGTCGCGGGCCTCGGCCGCGGTCACGACCCGCGCGCCCATGGCCTCGATGATCGTGCGGGCCTTCTCGACCAGCTGCGCGTTGCTCGCGTAGACGCCGCGGCTGAGGTACAGATTGTCCTCGAGCCCGACGCGCACGTTGCCGCCGAGCAGCACCGATTGCGCCACCCACGGCATCTGCATGCGGCTCACCGCGAACGAGGTCCACACGCTTCCCGGCGGCAGGTAGTTCACCATGGCGAGCAGATGGCCGGTGTCCGCCGGCACTCCGTAGGGAATGCCGGCGCACAGCTGAATGAGGGCCGGCGCACCGATCAGCTCTTCCTTGATCAGCTGCTTCACGAACCAGAGATTGCCGGTGTCGAACACCTCGAGCTCGGGCTTGACCCGCAGGTCGCGCAGAATCGCCGCACCCTTGCGCAGGTAGTTGGGCGTCGAGACGTAGGCGCGGTTGCCGTCGCCGAAGTTGAGCGAGCCGCAGTCGAGCGTCGCGATGTCGGGGCGGTAGAGCCCCTCCTGGCACAGGTCGATCACGTGCCGCATGCGGTCTTCCTGGCTGACGAAGTCGGTGCCCTCGGCCGGAGTGTCGGCGAGCCCCTGGTCGCCCACGCAGATGTAGCCGCCCATTCCGCAGGTCAGGTTTACCAGCACGTCGACCTTGCTCTCGCGGATGCGCCTGACGACCTCGCGATAGTGGCGCGTCGCCATGCTGAAGGCGCCGGTCTCGGGATCGCGCACGTGGATGTGCACGATGGCGGCGCCGGCGCGGGCCGCCTCGACCGCGGATGCCGCGATCTGCTCCGGTGTTATCGGGCAGTGCGGGCTCTTGGTAACCTTGGTGTCGTCGCCGGTGACGGCGCAGGTGATGATGACGTCGGAGTTCATGTCGGCCCTCGAGCGCGGCGCGGGTGACGTGGTAATATTATGGCGATAATAATATAGCGTCGCGGCGCGGCGCGGCAAGCCGCGCACTGACATAAGGAGCGACCCATGCAGACTCAGTTGTTGATCGGCGGGCGGCTCGCGGGCGGCGAAGGGCCGCCGGAGACGGTGCTCGATGCGGCGAGTGGCGCCACGATCGCCACGGTGGCGGCGGCGAGCGACGAGCAGGTCGGGGCGGCGGTGGCCGCCGCCGAGGCGGCGTTCGACGGCTGGGCGGGCACGGCACCCCGGGACCGTGCGGCACTGCTGCTCAGGATCGCCGACGGTATCGAGGCTGAGGCGGCCGCTTACGCGAGCCTCGAGTCGCGCAACACCGGCAAGCCCCTGGCTGCGATGCTCAACGACGAGATGCCGTCCATTGCGGACGTGTTCCGTTACTTCGCGGGCGCCTGCCGGATTCCGCAGGGGCTCGCGGCAGGGGAATACCTGCCGGGTCATACGAGCATGATCCGCCGCGACCCGGTGGGCGTCGTGGGCTCGATCGCGCCGTGGAACTATCCGCTGATGATGGCGGCGTGGAAGATCGCGCCGGCGATCGCCGCCGGCAACACGCTGGTTCTCAAGCCCTCCGAGCAGACGCCGCTCACGGCCCTCAAGCTCGGCGAGCAGCTCGCCGGCCTCCTGCCCCCCGGCGTCGTCAACATCGTGTGCGGGCGCGGCGAGCCGGTCGGCACTGCGCTCACCGGCCACCCGCGCGTGCGCATGGTGTCGCTCACCGGGGATGTCGGTACGGGCCAGAAGGTGCTGGCCGCGGCTGCCGGCAATCTCAAGCGTACGCATCTCGAGCTTGGCGGCAAGGCGCCGGTCATCGTCTTCGACGACGCCGATCTCGAGGCGGTCGTGGCCGGAGTGCGCACCTTCGCCTTCTACAATGCCGGCCAGGACTGCACCGCGGCCTGTCGCCTCTATGCCGGCGAGCGCATCTACGAGCGGCTGGTCGCGGACCTGAGCAGCGCGGCACGCAGCATCCGCGTCGGCACCCAGCAGGAGCCGGGCGTCGAGATGGGCCCGCTGATTTCGGAGAAGCAGCGCGAGCGCGTCGCGGGCATGGTGGCGCGCGCGGCCGCCGCGCCGCACATGGAGGTCACGACCGGAGGAGCCAGGCGTGCCGGCGGCGGCTTCTTCTTCGAGCCGACGGTGATAGCCGGTGCGCGCCAGGGGGACGAGATCGTGCAGCGCGAGGTGTTCGGGCCGGTGGTGTCGGTCACGCGCTTCAGCGACGCGGATCAGGCGCTCGCCTGGGCCAACGATTCCGAGTACGGGCTCGCCTCCTCGGTGTGGACCCGCGACATCTCGCGGGCGATGCAGGTCGCCGCGCGGCTGCAGTACGGAGCCACGTGGATCAATACCCACTTCGCCACGGTGAGCGAGATGCCGCACGGCGGCTTCAAGCGCTCCGGCTACGGCAAGGACCTCTCGGTGTACGCGCTCGAGGACTACACCGTGGTGCGGCACGTCATGGTGAAGATGTAGTTTGAAGCCCGTATCGGACATTGCGCTGCGCTGTTCTGCTGCGCTGCTCGGCGCCGCTGTTCTCGCCGGCTGCGGCGGCGGCGCGCACCGCGGCGGCGAGCAGCCGGTGCTGCACGTCTATAACTGGGCGGACTACATCGGCACGGACACGATCGCCGAGTTCGAGCGCAGCACCGGAATCAGGGTCGAATACGACACCTATGATTCTGACGAGACCCTCGAGGCGAAGATGATGGCCGGGGACTCCGGCTACGACGTGGTGAGCACGTCGACCGACTTCTTCGCGCGCCAGATCAAGGCAGGCATCTATCAGCCGCTCGACCGCGCGCGGCTCCCGAACTGGAAGAATCTCGATCCACATGCACTGGCGATCGAGGCGGCGGCCGACCCCGGCAACCGCTACGCGATGCCCTACCTGCACGCGGTCAACGGCTTTGCCTACAACGTCGACCAGATCCGCGCACGCATGCCCGGCGCCCCGGTCGGCAGCCTCGATCTCATCTTCAAGCCCGAGAACATCGCCCGTTTCGCCGACTGCGGGGTGTCGTTCCTCGATTCGGCCGAGGACGTGCTGCAGCTGGCGCTCAACTATCTGCACCTGGATCCCAATACCCAGAGCGCCGCCGACTATGCCCAGGCGGAGAAGCTGCTGCTCGCGGTGCGACCGTACGTCAAGGCCTTCGACTCCTCGGAGTACATGAACGGGCTGATCAACGGCGAGTTCTGCATCTCCATGTCCTGGTCGGCGGATTACTCTACTGCGCGCGCCCGGGCGCGCGCCGCCGGGGTCGACGTGCACCTGGCCTTCACCGTGCCGAAAGAGGGCGCCAACGCCACCGACGATGCGCTGCTCATCCCGGCGGATGCGCCGCACCCGCAGAACGCGCACAGGTTCCTGAACTTCATGCTGGAGCCGAAGGTGATCGCGGCCGTCACCAATGAGATTCACTACGGCAACGACAACCGCGCCGCGGATCCCTACGTCGATCCGCAGATCCTGCACGACCCGACCATCTACCCGACGCCCGAGGTCGAGGCGCGGCTCTATCACGCCAGCGAAGTGGCGCCGCCCCTCGAGCGCATCCGCACGCGCACCTGGACGCGGATCAAGACCGCGTTGTAGTTGCGCGCTGGATCGGGGCATCCTGCCCCGCCCAGCGCGGGGTCGAGCAAAAAGCGCGGTTTTTGCTCGACCCCCGGCCACCTCCGGCGGCCGGGCACGTCCCTGTGCCTGATCAGATCACTCGCCGGCGAGCTGTATCTCGAGCATGCGGCGGCGTTCGGCGCGGCGCAGAACCAGGCCGGCCGTCAGGATGAGGACGCCCACCCCGCACACGATCAGGCTGGCGAGCGCGTTGATGTCCGGGCTCACGCCGAGCTTCACCTTGGAGTAGATCACCATCGGCAGCGTGCTCGCGCCGGGGCCGGAGACGAAGCTCGAGATCACGAGATCATCGAGCGACAGCGTGAAGCACAGCAGCCAGCTGGAGACGATCGCCGGGGCGATGATCGGCAGCGTGATCTCGAGAAAGGCGCGCGCCGGACCGGCTCCCAGGTCCATGGCGGCTTCCTCGAGCGAGCGGTCGGCGCTCGCGAGGCGCGCCTGCACGGTGATGGTGACGTAGGCGGTGCAGAAGGTGACGTGCGAGATGACGATGGTGGTGAAGCCGCGGTGCGGCCAGGAGAGCAGCTGCATCATCGAGACGAACAGCAGCAGCTGCGTGATACCGGTGATGATCTCCGGCATGACGAGCGGCGCGTTCACCATCCCGGTGAGCAGCAGCCGGCCGGGAAATCTCGCGAAACGCACCAGCGCGACGGCCGCCAGCGTGCCGAGGATCACCGCGCCGGTGGAGGCGCTCACCGCCACTTCGAGCGACAGCAGCGCGGCTTCGAGCAGCTGGCGGTTGTGCCATAGCTGGCCGTACCAGGCGGTGGAGAAGCCGCCCCATACGTTGACGAGCGGCGAGGCGTTGAACGAGTAGCCGATCAGCACCAGGATCGGGATGTAGAGGATCGCAATGCCGAAGCACAGCACCGAGAAGAGCAGCAGCGAGCCGCGCCGTTCCATGCCGACTCAGGCCTCGAGCTGGCGCACGTTGTAGTACTGATAGATTGCGATCGGCCCGACCAGCAGCAGCAGGAACGCGATCGCGACCGCGGCGGCCGCCGGCCAGTCGTGGTTGCCGAAGAACTCGTCCCACAGCACCCGCCCGATCATGAGGTTGTTGGGGCCGCCGAGCAGCGAAGGGATGACGAACTCGCCCACCGCCGGGATGAATACCAGCATCGACCCGGCGATCATTCCCGGCACCGACAGCGGCAGGGTGATGTCGAGGAACGCGCGCCACGGGGTGCTGCCGAGATCGGTGGCCGCCTCGAGCAGCGTCGGATCGAGCTTCTCGAGCGTCGCGAACAGCGGCAGCACCATGAAGGGCAGGTAGGAGTAGATGATCCCGAGGTAGACGGCGAGGTTGGTGCGCATGATGCGCAGCGGCTGATCGATCAGCCCGAGATGCAGGAGCAGGGTGTTGAGGAGGCCGTTGTCGCGGATGATGCCCTCGAGGGCGTAGACGCGCAGCAGGAACGAGGTCCAGAAGGGCAGCATGATGACCAGCAGCAGCACGCCCTGAGTCGTGCGCGGGGCGCGGGCGATCGCGTAGGCCATGGGATAGCCGAGCAGGAGGCAGATGAGCGTGGAGAAGAAGGCGGTGCGCAGCGAGAAGAGGTAGGCCGCGCCATACAGCTCGTCGGTGAGCAGGTAGCGGTAGTTGGCGAGCGTCGCGGCGAGGTGCCAATGGTGTCCCGGCGTGAGCTGCAGCACGTCGGTGTACGGCGGCACCCGCGCGGCGGTCTCCGCCAGACTGATCTTGAAGGCGAAGGCGAACGGGATGAGGAAGAACAGCAGCAGGAAGACGAGCGGCGGCAGGATGATGAGCCAGCGCCCCGGACTGCCGCTTGTTTTCATGTTGCGCGCTTCGCCTTGAGCCCTGGCGGGCTATTGTGCGCGATAAACCCGCAACCGGGTAGAACGCTCGGCCGCGGCGCGCGCTCGATACTGCGGGTGCGCCGCGCTCAGCGCCCGCGGCGGGCCCGCTGCGAAGCGGGCGCGGGAAACTGTCCGGGGAATACCGAGCGCAGATAGGCCAGGGCGCGCGCCACCAGGGCGCGCCGGTTGAGACTCGCCTCGTTCTGGAAGGCGATGCCCTGCCAGAGCACCTCCAGGACGCCAATCAGGCCGAGCGCCACGCCGTCGGCGTCGAGATGGCGGGCGCCGGTCTGTGCGATCAGCGTACCGGTCAGCTCGCGCACCAGCGCGGCGAAGTCCTCGTCCTTCTGACCGCAGATGTCGAGGTATTCCTGACGCGAGCTCGCCTCGCCCCAGAACGAGTACCACACCGATACCTTGCGCGGGCTGGCGATCTCGGGATCGAGGTAGAGCTCGACCAGGAGTCCCAGCGCCACGACCGGGGAATGCTTGAGCGCGGCGACCGGCTTCAGCACCCGCTCCTCGAACTCGGCGGCGAGATACTCGAGCGCTGCAACCAGCATCGCCGCCTTGGAGTTGAAATAGAATCGCACGATCCCGGGCGAGAGCCCGGCGATCGCCACCACGCGGCTCACCGTGGTGCGCGAGGGCCCGTAGATGTGCAGCGCGGAGATGGTGGCTTCGATCAGGCGCTGCCGTGCGCGCACGCGCCCGGGCCGCGTCTCGGCGGGGTCGAGCCCGGTCACGGCGGCGGCGGCGGTCGACATACGGCGCCCCTCGCGCGGCTTAACTGAAGCGCGCCGGCGCACTGGGCAGGCGCACTTCGGGGATCCGCGCGCGCAGCAGATTGTGGAACTCGAGCATCCAGGTCTCGATCTGCGACAGCGGGCCGGGCCGGTAGTGGCTGTCGGCGACGCCGCGTTGCAGGCGCTCGCACAACTGCCGGTCCTCGCTGTTGACCTGCATGTTGATGCGGTTGCCGAGCCAGCGGACCAGGCGCATCTCGCGCCGTTCGTCGGGCAGGCCGAAAGAGGCGCTGCGGATCAGCGCCTTGCCGGGGCCGCGCGGCAGCACCTGGAAGAAGTCCATCTGCTCGGGGAAAATGTCGATGCCGTGATTCGGCAGGCAGCTGTAGAAGCGCCAGCTGCGGCGCTCGCGCTCCGGAAGATGCGCTGCCGTCACCTCGCCCACGTACTTCTGATAGACGCGCTCGCTCCAGCGCGGCGAGGGCGCCTCGCGCATCCAGCTGATGCCGCGCCCGATGCCGGGAACGCCGCGCTGATCCTCGTAGTCGGGCGTGAACATGCGGTTCAGGCCGGGGTGACCGATGGGCACATGATAGGACTCGAGATAATTGTCCATCGCGATCTTCCAGTCGACCTCCCATTCCTCGCGGAACAGCGGCTGCGTCGGGACGAGCTCCTCGAGACGGTAAGGGGCCAGCTCCTCCATGAGCGGTGCCCACACCTGCGAGGGCGGCGGCGGCGCGTCCGCGGCGAGGCACAGCCAGACGAAACCCAGCGCGACTTCCAGGCGCACCGCGGCGAGCCCGTGCTCGCGCAGGTCGAGATCGGGAAAGCTGTCGCGCGCCGGGGTCGCGAGCAGCGAGCCGTCATAGCGGTAAGTCCAGCCGTGGTAGGGGCAGGTGATGCGCCCCGGGCAGCGCCCCGCACCCTCGAGCAGGCGCGTGCCGCGATGGCGGCAGGTGTTGGCGTGCGCGCGGATCGCGCCGCTCGCATCGCGCAGCACGATCACGCTGTCGTTTCCCAGCTCGAAGGTGACGTAGTCCCCGGCGCGCGGGATCTGACTGACGTGACAGGCGATCTGCCAGCTGGGCTTCAGGACCCGCTCGAGCTCGAGACGGGTCATCTCCGGGTGGTTGTAGACCCAGGCCGGCAGCGAGCGGGCGGCGGCGGTCGGGCCGGCTTCCAGGGGGCGGGTCATAGGCGAGCTCATGGTGGGGTTCCCGGGCTGCGTTTATACGACTGTTTAATTTTACCCCAAAAAACTATATGATCATATAGTCCGCTGCCGGAAGGCCGGACGCCTGTCCGGCCAACCTCACACGGGAGCCCGCGCCATGGCGAGAACCATGACGAAGAATCACCAGCAGTTCCGGCGCGCGCTCACGCGGCTGCCGCTCGGGGTCGCCTCGAATTTCCGCTACTGGGGCGAGGAGCGGACGATCTACGTGAAAGAGGGCCGGGGCGCGCGCATCACCGACCTCGACGGCAACGTCTACGTCGACTACCGCATGGGCTACGGGCCCTCGATTCTCGGCTATGCCGACGAGCGGGTCGATGCGGCGGCACGCGAGGGCATGAAGGTCGGCGGGGTCTTCGCGCTCTCGACCGAAGCCGAGTACGAGGTGGCCGAGCGCATCGCGCAGATGGTGCCCGCCGCCGAGCTGGTGCGCTTCTCCAACTCCGGCACCGAGGCGGTGATGGCGGCGTTGCGCCTGGCGCGCGCCTACACCGGGCGCGACGACTACGTGATCCTCGAGGGCAGCTACCACGGGCTGTTCGATGCGGCCATGTGGTACACGCCGATGGACAAGTGGAAGCAGGTGGGCGACCCCGAGGTGCATCCCTACAGCGAGGGCGTGCCGCTCTCGACGCGCCACTTCGCCCACTTCGTCCAGGCGAACGACGCCAATCAGCTCGAGGATGTGCTCAAGCGCCACGCGGCGCGCATCGCCTGCCTGCTGGTCGAGCCGATCATGGGCAACTGCCTGGGCATCGCCGCCGAGCCCGAGTATGTGCGCGCGGCGCGCGAGCTCTGCGACCGCTACGGCGTCGTGATGATCATCGACGAGGTGAAAACCGGCTTTCGCGTGGCGCGCGGGGGAGTACAGGAGCTCTACGGCGTGCGCGCCGACCTCTGCACCTTCGCCAAGGCGCTCGCTAACGGCTATCCGATCTCGGTGCTGGCCGGGCGCGAGGACATCATGCGCAAGCTCGGTAAGGGCGTGGCCCACGGCGGCACCTACACCGCGCACCCGGTGTCGCTGGCGGCGGCCGCCAAGACACTGGAGATCCTCAAGGAGACCGACGCGCTCGCCTCGCTCGCCGCCTATGGAACGCGCCTGCGGAGCGGCATGAGCCAGATTCTCAAGAGCCGCGGCATCGCTCACAGCTTCGTCGGCCATCCCTCGATGAGCGGTCTGTACTTCGCGCACGATCCGCCGCGCACTTACCGCGACTGGAAAGGCAGCGACTACACCTTCTACGACGCCACCGCGAAG
>DASPOP010000302.1:0-3438 GCA_035625955.1 Steroidobacteraceae bacterium
CCTGGCCGATTTGATAGCGCGACAGGCGCGCGATCATCGACGGCCCGATCAGCAGCGACAGCCCGAGCGCGGAGACCGTCGCCAGAATCGCGCGCAAGGTCAGGTAGGCAAAGACGTGCGCGCCGGGGACGCGGCCTGCGAACTGCTGTGTGAGCCAGTAGAGCATCAGTGCCCGCCTGCGTCGGGAAGCGCATCGTCCGCCACGGCCGCGACCACGCGCTCGAGGCGGTTGAAGCGCGAGCCCTTGACGAGCACGCGCACATCGTCGGCGGCATCAGCGAGCGCAGCGCGCAGCGCCGCGGCCATTGCCGGCACGTCGGCGAAAGACTGTCCGCCGGCGCCGAAAGCGCCGGCGGCGCGCGCCGAGAGCGGCCCCGTCGCATACAGCCGCTCGATGCCGTGTGCACGCGCGAACTCCCCGAGCCGCACGTGCTCCTCGAGCGCAAAGGCGCCGAGCTCGGCCATGTCGCCGAGCACCAGCCAGCGCCGGCCGGGGAGCGTGGCCAGCACCTCGATGGCGGCGCGCACCGAGCTCGGATTCGCGTTGTAGGAATCGTCGATGAGCCAGCCGCCGCCGAGGGCGCGGCGGAATTGCAGCCGGCCGGGAACGGCGCGCACCGCGGCGAGCCCGCGGACGATGTGCTCGAGCGCAGCTCCGGCGCTGGCCGCCGCGGCTGCGGCGGCGAGTGCGTTGGCGACGTTGTGGGCGCCGCCCAGGTTGAGGCGAATGGCGGCGGCGCCGATCGGCGCAGTGAGGCGGAAGCTGGTGGTGAAGCCTTCCGATCCCACTCGAGCCGCGACTTCGCTGGCGGAGAAGTCCGCAGGCTCACGCAAGCCGAAACTGACGACGCGCGCGGGCGTCGAGCCGCGCCACATGGCAGCGTACGCATCGTCGGCGTTGATCACCGCGGTGGCCGAGGGCTCGAGCCCCGCGACCATCTCGCCCTCGGCGCGCGCCACGCCCTCGAGGCTGCCGAAGCCTTCGAGGTGCTCGGCGCCGGCGTTGGTGATCAGGCCGACGGTCGGGCGCGCCACGTCGACCAGATGCGCAACCTCGCCGGCGCGGTTGGCGCCCATCTCCACCACGGCGAAACGCTCGGCACCGGTGAGGCGCAGCAGCGTCAGCGGCACGCCGATGTGATTGTTGAGGTTGCCGCGGGTGGCGAGGCACGGGCCCGCCTCGGAGAGGATCGCAGCGGTCATCTCCTTGGCGGTGGTCTTGCCGTTGCTGCCGGCGACGCCGACCAGGGACCCGGTGAACTGCGCGCGCCAGGCGCGGGCGGCGCGCTCGAGCGCGGCCTGGCTATCGGTCACGACGATCTGCGCGAGCGCCACCGGCTGCTCGCGCTCCACCAGGGCACCGGCGGCGCCGGCAGCGGCGGCGGCCGCCACGAACTCGTTGCCGTCGAAGTTGGGTCCGCGCAGCGCGATGAAGAGCTCGCCGGCCTGCAGTGCGCGCGTATCGCTCACCACGTTGCTATAGGCGCGGTCGGCGCCGGCGAGGCGGCCGCCCGCAAGGCGTGCGAACTCCCCGAGCGTGCGCCTCATGTGCCCGCCTCGCGCAGCGCGTCCATCACCACCGCCTGGTCGCGGAACGGCCGGCGCTCGGTGCCGAGGATCTGGTAATCCTCGTGCCCCTTGCCGGCGATCAGCACCACGTCGTCGGGGCCGCTGCTGCGCAGCGCGAGGCGAATCGCCAGCGCGCGGTCGTGCTCGACTACCAGCGGCGTGTGCCGTGCGACGCCCGCGAGGATGCCGGCGACGATGTGCGCGGGATCCTCGGTGCGCGGGTTGTCATCGGTCACGATGAGATCGTCGGCGAGCTCGGCGGCGATCCGCCCCATCAGCGGGCGCTTGCCGGCGTCGCGGTCCCCGCCGCAGCCGAACACCACGCGCAGCTGGCCGCGGCAGTGGAGGCGCGCCGCGCGCAGCGCTTTCTCGAGCGCGTCGGGCGTGTGTGCGTAGTCGACGATCGCCAGCGGCGCGAGGCCGCGGCCGCCGAACATCTCCATGCGGCCGCTCGCCGCCCGGCAGCGGGACAGCGCGCGCACCGCCACGGCGAGCGGTGCACCCCACGCGAGCAGCACCGCGAGCACCGTGAGAGAGTTGTCGACGTTGAACTCGCCCATGAGACGCACGGCGAGCTCGGCGTTGCCCCAGCTGGTCTCGACGGCGATGGTGAGTCCGGTCGGCTCAGGCAGCGCACGCACGGCGCGCACGAAGCGCGCCGCGCCGAGGCGTGCGGCGTCCACCGCCGCGCGCGTCGTCACCGTGAGCTGCGCGGGCGAGGCTTCCGCCGCGAGCGCCGCGCCGAACGGATCGTCGACGTTGATCACGCGGTGAGCGAGGCCGGCGAAGCGAAACAGGCGTGCCTTGGCGGCACCGTAGGCGTCCATGGTGCCGTGGTAGTCGAGGTGATCGCGGGTGAGGTTGGTGAAGGCGGCGGTATTGAAGCGCACGCCGTTGACGCGCCCCTGATCGAGCGCGTGGCTCGAGACCTCCATGCTCACGCACTCGGCGCCGAGGGCACGCAGCGCGGCGAGCTGGCGCTGCACGCTCACCGCATCGGGTGTGGTGTGCGCGGTTGGCGTCAGCTGCGGCGGACGGCCGAAGCCGAGCGTCCCCATGTAGGCGGCGGGCTTACCCGTGGCCTCGAGCGCCTGCGCCAGCAGCCACGCGCAGGTGGTCTTGCCGTTGGTGCCGGTGATGCCGGCGACGGTGAGCGCGGCGGTCGGCGCGCCGAAGAACCGGTCGGCGATCACCCCGGCGTGCTCGCTCAAGCGGGCGAGCCCGGCGACGAACACACCGGCAGGCGGCTGAGAAAGGCTGTCCGCGTCCATGCCGTCCGGCTCGTAGAGCACGGCGCGCGCACCGCGCCGCAGGGCTTCCGCCGCGAAGCGCATGCCGTGATGCGTGCGGCCGCGGCAGGCGAGGAACAGCGCCCCGGGGGTCACCGCGCGGCTGTCCGCCGTCACGTCGCTCACCTGCAGGCCTGCGGGCGCGGCGAGCATGCCGGCGGTGAGGTCGGCGAGCGGGCGGCCGGGCACAGTGGTGTCGGGCTGCGGGCTCATCGCAGCGCCGCCGTGCGCAGCGCGTCGGGTGCGGCGTTCGCCGGCAGCTCCTCCGGCGCGCGCACCGGCGCATCGGGCGCGACTGCGAGCAGGCGCAGCGCGCCGCCCACGACGCGCGAGAACACCGGCGCCGAGACCTGCCCGCCCATGTGCTCGCCCGCGCTCGGCTCGTCGAGCACCACAACCGCCGCGAGCCTCGGATCAGTCGCGGGAGCCACACCGCCGAACACCGCCATATAGCGGTCGGTCGAATAGCCGCCGGCGGTCGCCTTCCAGGCGGTGCCGGTCTTGCCGGAGACGCGATAGCCGGGAATCGCGGCGAGCTTGCCGGTGCCTTCGGCGGCCACCACCGATTCGAGCATCATCA
>DASPOP010000303.1:0-15855 GCA_035625955.1 Steroidobacteraceae bacterium
CGCGCCCTGCGCTGCCGGGATCTGAACGATCGCAATGGACTCATGGTGGCGGCGCGCATGAAGCGGGTCTCGGAGCTTCTGCAGGCACTCACCGGTCGCGTGGCGCGCGCGGCGACCTACGGACCCAGGGGCTACGCCGGCAACGCGCGCTCGGGGCGCATGCTCGGCACGGTCTGAGAGCGGGCGGGGGCCCTGCAGAGGGTTCCGCGCGGGTCAGGTTCGAAAGTCATCGAACCTGTGGTCCGGGCGGTCCGATTCAGGGCCTCTAGAGAGCCGAGTTCGATGATCGTCGAACTCGCGCCTGACTGACTAACCTCTCGCGCTCCCTAAACCGACAGTGCCTCGCGCAGCTGTGCGACTTCCTCGGCGCAGGAGGTCATGAAGTTCTCGCACGCCTCGAAGTCGAGCCGCAGACGCTGGAACGGCCGTGAGGCTGCGACCAGGGCCTTGAGCGTATCGGGCGTGCCGGCGTAATCGGCGAGCAGCGCCGCGACCGCCAGCACGTCGCTCAAGGTCAGCGGGCCGCGGATGTCCTGCTCCAGGTCCTCGGAGTTGCGCACCGCCTCGATGATCTCCGGGGCGAAACCCCAGTTCTCGATCAGCGCGGCCGCGATCTGCAGGTGCCAGGTCTGCACCACGTGGGAGTAGGCCTGGCTGTCGGCGAATAGTGCCGCGTGCTTGCTGGCGCGCGCCAGGATGTAGAGTCTGCCGATGCCCTGCAGCAGGCCCGCGAGCATCGCGGCATCGGCGTTGAGCTGCGTCAGGCGCTTGGCGATCGCCTGACTCAGGGAAGCGACGCGCACACTGCGCTGCCAGAGATCCTCCACCTGCCGCTCGAGACCCTTGAGATCCTGGGCACCACGCAACTGGCTCATGGCGAAGGAAACGGTGGCGCTGCGCACGGTGTTGAGACCGACGCGGGTAATCGCGGCGCGCAGGTCGGCCGCCGGAATGCGCCGCGGGTTGAGCGCGGCGGAGTTGGCCATGCGCACGATCTGGCTGGCGATCGCCGGCTCGCTGCCGATGGCGGTGACGACGCGCGCGATATCGACGTCGTCATCGTTCAGTACCTGCTGGATGCCGGCGACTACCGCCGGGTAGCCCGGCAGCTCCACTTCGCCGTCCGAGAGCTCGGAGGCGAGCGCCTGCACGAATGCGAAGGCGACGTCGTTGGCGCTCGCCGGCGCTGCGTTGGATCTTGCGGCGGTCACGTCAAACCCCCACGCCGCTCGCGGCGCCGTGCAGACGGCGTACCAGGTCGGCCTCGCCGAGCGAGAGTCCGCAGCTCGTCATGAGCTCCTCGCGCGAGGCGCCGCTGCGCGCCAGGCGGATGGCGATCTGGTAGCCGCCCGCCGGCGTGCCTTTGGGCTGCGCCGCAGGCTGCGTCTGGCGCTCGATGCGCTCATCGATGCGGCGGATCGCGGTCGCGGTGGCATTTACGCGCGCATCGAGCGCGCTCAATTGCTGCGCGAGCGTCTGCGAGTGCGTGAAGATGTGCTGACTCTGCCGGCGCGTCGCGCGCCGCCAGCCATCGAAGCTGAGGGCGGCGAGGGCGAAGGCGAACACCAGCAGCGTGCCGCAGCCGGCGAGCAGCAGGTCAACGGGCGGTATGTCAGTCATGTGCATGTGGGCTCCTGTGAGCGGGTTCACATTGCGCGCGCGAGTCGGATTTCCGCCGCGCGGCTACTCCAGGGGAAGGCTGCAGGATCCATGCCATCGATGCGCCTCAGTGGCCGCCGTCGGCGCCCATGGCCGGCGCGGCGCTGGCGGGCAGCGGGGCTGCGGGGCTGGCGGCGGGCGGCGCTGCCGCGGGTGTGCCCGCCGTGGGAGAGGCCGCCGTTACGGACTGCACGGTCCCGGCGGGGGCGGGCGCGGCCGCGGCGCTGGCCGCCGCGACCGGGGCACCCGCGTCGGCCGGCGCAGCCGCATCGGCCGGCGCGTCGTTGCGGGGCTCGACCGCGAGGATCACGACGACCACGCGCCGATTGGCGTTACGCCCCTCGGGGCTGTCGTTGCTCTGCGCGGGGCGCTGCTCGCCGTAGCCGACGACCGCCAGCCTCGAGGCGTCGATGCCCTGGCCGGCGAGCACGCGTACCACGCTGCCGGCGCGGGCGGCGGAGAGCTCCCAGTTGGAATAGAAGACGCTGGTGCGGATCGGGACGTTGTCGGTGTAGCCCTCGACGCGGATCGCGTTCGGCAGCGGCGCCAGCACCTGCGCCAGCCGCTCGAGCACCGGTACCGCGGTGGGCGCGGGCTGGGCGCTGCCGCTGGTGAACAGGATGTCGGTGCGCAGCTCGACCTCGACCCACATATCATTGCGCCGCACCGTTACCAGGTTGCGCTTGACGAGATCGCCGAGCGCGTTCTGCACCTGATCAGCGACGCGCGTGAGCGCGGCGTCGCGGCGCTCCGCCTGCGCGGCGAGCGCGGTGGCGCGGCTCGAGGCGATCTGCGGGACTTCGGGGGCGAGCTTCACCAGCGGACCCGCCGGCGGGGCGCGGGCCGGGTCGGAGCGCTGCTGCTGCAGCACACCGGTGCGGCTGTCGGCGCCGGCGCCGGCCTGGTGCTGGCCGACTTCCACCGGCTCGAGAGTGCGCGGCTCGCCGCGGAACGCCGCATACAGCGAGTCCGACAGCAGCCGGTACTTGCCCTCGTTCAACGTGGACAGCGCGTACATCACCACGAAAAATGCCAGCAGCAGCGTGATGAGATCGCCGTAGGGGATCGCCCACGCCTCGTGGTTGGTGTGCTCTTCGTGCCGCTTTCTGGGTTTGAAGCTCATGGGCCGTGGCCTCGGCAGGTCAGTGCAGATAACCCTGGAGCTTCGACTCGATCGCGCGCGGGTTCTCGCCCTGCGCGATCGACAGCATGCCGTCGATCACCATCTCGCGCATCTGGCTCTGGCGCTGGATGATGACTTTGAGCTTGGCGGACACGGGCAGGAAAAAGAGATTGGCGAGGCCGATGCCGTAGACGGTGGCGGTGAAGGCCGCCGCGATCCCGTGGCCGAGACGCGTGGGGTCGGCGAGGTTCTGCATTACGGCCATGAGGCCGAGCACCGCGCCGATGATGCCGAGCGTCGGCGAATACACGCCCATGCCCTCGAACACCTTGGCAGCGGTGATGTCGGCGTGCTCGCGCACGTGCAGCTCGACGTTCATGACGTTGCTGATGGCATCCGGCTCGCTGCCGTCGACCAGCAGCTGCAGCGCTTTCCTGACGAACGGATCGTGCTCGCGATCGATCATCGGCTCGAGGCCGAGCAGTCCCTGCTTGCGCGCGATGTTGCTCCACTCGACGATCCTGGCGATGAGCAGGTTGCCGTCGCGCGCCGGCGGGCGCATCACCCAGGAGAAGATCCCGAGCGCGCGGCGCATCACCGGCAGCGGCGTCTGCACCAGAATGGCGGCAATGGTGCCTACGACGACGATCATGAAGGCCGCCGCCGACACCAGCGCCATGATGCCGGCGCCCTTCAGGACCGCGCCGACCAGCACCGCGCACAGCGCGAGCGCCAGCCCGAGAATGCTGAGGAAGTCCACAGCTTCTCTGCTAGCGCGCGCGGCCCGGGGGCAGCGCGAAGTCCGTTGTCACGACGGCCAGTCCTTCCACTCGCTCATTCCTGGCTCTGGCTCTGGTTCTCGCGCCAGTCGGCGAGCCGCGCCTTGAGCCGCACCAGCGCCTGGCCGTGCAGCTGGCAGGCGCGCGATTCGGTCACCTTCAGCACCTCGCCGATCTCCTTCAGGTTCAGCCCGTCGCTGTAGTACAGCGACATCACCAGCCGCTCGCGCTCGGGCAGCGTCTCGATCGCCTTGGCGAGCGAGGCGCGCATCTGCTCGTCGGCCGTCTCCCGGAAGGGATCGGCCGCGCCTTCCGTGTTGCCGCCGGTCTCGTCGTCGAGACTCGCCAGGCGGCAGCTCGCGGCGTCCTGCACGATGGAGTGGTACTCCTCGAGCGACACCCCCATCTGCTGCGCAATCTCCACGTCGCGCGCGCCGCGTCCGGTGCTGCGCTCGACCTCACGCACCGCCGCGGCCGCGGCCCGCGCCTTGCGGTGCACCGAGCGCGGCGCCCAGTCGAGCGCCCGCAGCGCGTCGATCATCGCGCCGCGGATGCGGATGCCCGCGTAGGTCTCGAAACTCGCGCCGCGGGTCGCGCTGTAATTCGCCGCCGCCTCCATCAGTCCCAGCATGCCCGCCTGGATCAGGTCGTCCACCGACACCGAGGGCGGCAGCCGCCCGGCGAGGTGGTAGGCGATGCGCTTCACCAGCTCCGCGTGGCGCACGATCAGCTCATCGCCCGCGCGGCCCCCGCCCTGCAGCGCGCCATAGGCTCCGGCGGCGCTCATGTCACCGCCTGCGGCCGCGTGGCCGTGCGCCGCACCAGGCGCTCCACGAAGAACTCGATGTTCCCGCGCGGGCCCGCCGGTACTGGCCAGGTATCGGCATGGGCCGCCAGTTTCTTGAATGCCTGGGCCGCCGGACTCCCCGGGTACTCGTCGAGCACCGGACGCTGGCCCCGCACCGAGCGACGCAGGCAGTCGTCGTCGGGGATCTCGCCGGCGTATTCCAGCGTTACGTCAAGAAAGCGGGCCGCGACCCGCTCGAAGCGCTGGAAGAGCTCGCGCCCGCCGCCCGGCATGCGAATCTGATTGGCGAGCACGCGAAAGCGCTGCACGCCGTGATTGCGGCTCAGGACCTTGATCAGGGCGTAGGCATCGGTGATCGAGGCGGGCTCGTCACAGATCACGACCATGACGTGCTGAGCCGCCTGTGAGAACTGCATCACACTGTGCGAGAGCCCGGCGGCGGTGTCGACGATCATGACGTCGAGGCGGGTCGCGAGCGCGCTGAAGGCCCGCACCAGGCCGAGGTGCTCGGCCGCGCCCATCTGCGCGAGGTCCGCAGCTCCGGCCGCCGCCGGAATCAGGTGAAAGCCCTGCGGCGCCTCCACCATGATCTCATCGAGCGTGCGCTCGCCTGCGAGCACGTGCGCCAGAGTGTAGCGGGGCGAGAGGCCGAGAAAGACGTCGGCGTTGGCGAGCCCCAGGTCGCCGTCGAGCAGCACCACGCGGCGGCTGCGTGCCGCGAGCGCGACGGCCAGGTTCACCGCGACGCTGGTCTTGCCGACTCCGCCCTTGCCGCCGGTGACGGCGATCACCTGCACGGGCTGGGCGAGGCCGTCGAGGCGGGTGTTGTGAATCACGCTGAGCTCAGGTGCTGCCATGGGTATTCCTGCCGAAGCGGCGGCGGAGCAGATCCTCGTCCGCCGTGGCCTGGGTCGCCTTCGCGAGCTGCACCGCCTGCGAGACCAGCTCGAGCGCGCGCGCGGGCTGCAGGTCCTCCGGGACGCGCTGCCCGCCGCTCACGTAGGCGACTGGCAGGCGCGCGCGGATCAGCACCGAGAGCACGCCCCCGAGACTCGCCGCCTCGTCGACCTTGGTGAGCAGACAGCAGCTGGGATTGGCGGGCGAGAAACGCCTGACGGACTCTTCGATGGCGCCCGCCTGGCTGTTGGCGGGCAGCACCAGCGCGGATTCGAGCTTGGAGGCCGAGTTGGCGAGCACCGCGAGGCGCGCGGCGAGCTGCGGATCGCGCACGCTGCTGCCCGGGGTGTCGATCAGCACCAGCCGGTAGCGCGCCAGCTGCGCGAGCAGTACCGGCAGGCCCGCGAAGCCGTCGGGCGCATAGACCGGCGCGCCGAGCAGCTGGCCGAGCGAATGCAGCTGGTCGTGGGCACCGATGCGCACCGGGTCGGCTGCCACCAGGGCGAGATCGCGCGCACCATGGCGCAGCACCCAGCGTACGGCGATCTTGGCGAGCGTCGTGGTCTTGCCGACGCCCGTGGCGCCGACCAGGGCCACGCGGCCGCCGTCATCCTGCCAGCGGGGACCGGCCGTGCGCAGATACTGCGACAGGCCGGCGATGGCGAAGCGCCGTGCGCTCGCCAGATCGACCTGCTCGGGCAGCTGCTCGACGATGCGGTCGGCGAGCTCCGGCGAGATGCCCATTTCGGTGAGCTCGCGCAGCATCTCGGCGATGACCGGAGTGCGGCGCGTGCGCTCGTTCCAGGCGAGCTGCTCGAGCTGCGTCTCGAGCATGCGCCGCAGGATCTTGAGCTCGTGATTCATGTTGTCCATCGCGGCGGCGGCGGCGGCTGAGGCCGCTGGGGCCGGTGCGGCGACGGCAGCGGGCGCACTGACGGCGGCCCGAGCCGCATCGGCTGCCGGAACCGGCGCGCTCGCGGGCACGGCGGTGCGTGCCGGCGAGGGCGGCGCAACGGTGGTCAGCGGCGCTGCCGGTCTCGCGACAGCCGGCCGGGCGGCCGCTGCTGCGCGCGCGGCAGCGGGGACTTGCGCGGCGGGCGCACGCGCGGCAGCTGCGGCGGGCGCGCGCAGCTGAGCGGCGACGCTCGCAATGGCCGGATCGGCCGCCGGCGTGGGCGCCAAAGCCGCTGGCTCTCGCGCGGGGGCGGGTGCCTGGGCCGCGCGCAGCGGGGCTGCCGGCGGCTCCGCCGGCCTGGGCGCGAGTGGCACGGCCGCGTTCTCGAGGCGCGTCGCGTCGAAGTCCACGGCGGCGGTCAGCTCGACCCCCTCCGGCGTGCGCTTCGAGGACAGGATCACCGCATCATCGCCCAGCTGCTCGCGTATGCCGCGCAGCGCCTGGCGCGTGTCCGGTGCCTTGTATCTGATGATTCTCATCCATTCTCTCCGGCAGCCTCAGTTGGCTGCTCATCGACCCACGGTGGTCACGAGGCGCACCTTGCGGTTGTGCGGAATCTCGTTCCACGCCAGCACGTGCAGTCCCGGCACGCTCGAGCGCACGAAGCCCGCGAGCGGCGCCCGCAGCGCCGGCGGCACCAGCAGCACGGCCGGTTCCCCGGCCGCCTCGCGTCGGCGCGCCGACTCCGACAGACGTTGTTGCAACTTCTCTGCCAGACCGGGCTCCAGGCTGGGGTTGGCGGCGTTGCTGGTGAGCGCGCCCGTGAGCAACCTCTCAAGCTCGGCGTCGAGTGACATAACCGGGACCTCGCTCGCGGGACCGGCAATGTCCTGGACGATCTGCCGGCCGAGCGCGATGCGCACCTGGGTCTGCAGTACCGCCGGATCGGGCGTGCGCGGCGCGTTCTCGGCGAGCGTCTCGAGGATCGTGCGCATGTTGCGGATCGGCACGCGCTCGGCGAGCAGGCCCTGCAGCACGCGTACCAGCGCGGCGAGCGACAGCACCTTCGGCACCAGGTCCTCGACCAGTTTGGGAGCGGACTTTGCCACCAGGTTGAGCAGCTGCTGCACCTCCTCGTGGCCGAGAATCTCGTGGGCGTGCGCCTGGATCAGGGACGACAGGTGCGTGGCGATCACCGTGCCCGGGTCCACGACCGTGTAGCCGAGCGTCTGCGCGTGGTCGCGCGAGCCGGGCTCGATCCAGATCGCCTCCATGCCGAAGGCGGGATCGCGCGTGGCGATGCCCTGCACGGGTCCGAACACCCGGCCGGGATTGAGCGCCAGCTCGCGCTCGGGATGGATGACGCCTTCGCCGATCGGCACGCCGCCGAGCGTGATGCGATAGGCGTTGGGCGCCAGCTCGAGGTTGTCGCGGATGTGCACCGCGGGCACCAGGAAGCCGAGATCCTGCGAGAGCTTGCGGCGCACGCCGCGCACGCGGGCGAGGAGATCGCCCTTCTGCCGGGCATCGACCAGCGGCACCAGGCGATAGCCGACCTCGAGCCCCAGTCGATCGACCGGCTGCACGTCGTCCCAGCTCAGCTCCTTGTTCTCCGCCGGCGGCGCTGCCGGAGCGGGCGCCGGCTTCGGCGGCGCCGCGCGCCGCTGCTGCAGGGTCCAGGCGCCGGCGCCACAGAGCGCCGACATCGCCAGGAATACGAAGTTGGGCATGCCGGGGATGAGGCCCATGACGCCGAGCAGCGCGGCGGCGACGCCGATCGCCCGGGGGTTGCCGAGCAGCTGGCGGCGCAGCTCGCCGCCCATGTCCTGGGGCCGCGACATGCGCGTCACGATGATGGCGACCGCGGTCGAGAGCAGCAGCGCCGGCAGCTGCGCCACCAGGCCGTCGCCGATGGTGAGCAGCGTGTAGGTGTGGGCCGCGTTGGAGAGCGACAGGCCGTGGCCGAGCGTGCCGATGGCGAGCCCGCCGATCATGTTGATGAACAGGATCAGGATGCCCGCGACCGCGTCGCCGCGCACGAACTTGCTGGCGCCGTCCATGGAGCCGTAGAAGTCGGCCTCGGCCCGCACCTCGGCGCGGCGCGTGCGCGCCTCGTCCTGGGTGATGAGCCCGGCGTTCAGGTCGGCGTCGATCGCCATCTGCTTGCCGGGCATGGCATCGAGGGTGAAGCGCGCGCTCACCTCGGAGATGCGCCCCGAGCCCTTGGTGACCACCACGAAGTTGATGATGGTGAGGATGATGAACACCACCACGCCGACGGCGAAGTTGCCGCCGATCACGAACTCGCCGAACGAGCGGATGACGTGCCCGGCCGCCTGCGCACCGTTGTGGCCGTTGAGCAGCACCACGCGGGTCGAGGCGACATTGAGCGCGAGGCGCAGCAGGGTCGCGAGCAGCAGTACCGTCGGGAACACGCCGAACTCGATCGGGCGTGCCACGTAGAAAACCGCCATCACGATCACGATTGAGAGCGCGATGTTGAAGGTGAACAGCACGTCGAGCGCCATCGGCGGCAGCGGCAGCACGATCATGGCGAGCACCGCCAGCATGCCGGCCGGCACGCCGATGCCGGCACGCAGCAGATCGCGCAGGCCCGGGCTGGTCGGGTTGCTCACGGTGGCCATGGCTCAGTTCAACTCGATGGCCGGCGGCGGCGGCGGCGTCGCGCCGTCACGGCGCGCCGCGCGCACCTGGGCGAGGTAGGTGAGCACCTGCGCGACCGCCACGTAGAGCGCCGCCGGGATCTCCGCGCCGAGCTCCACGTGCCGGTGCAGGGCGCGCGCCAGTGGCGGTGCCTCGAAGATCGGCACACGGTGCTCCGCGGCGATCTCGCGGATGCGCGCCGCGATCAGATCCTGACCCTTGGCGACCACGATCGGCGCGCGCATGCGCTGCTCGTCGTAGCGCAGCGCCACCGCGAAGTGGGTCGGGTTGACCACGACCACGTCGGCCTTGGGCACCTCGTGCATCATGCGGCGCCGGGCGCGCTCGTTCTGGATCTTGCGGATGCGGCCCTTGATCTCGGGCGCGCCCTCGGTCTCCTTCATTTCCTCGCGGATCTGCGCGCGCGTCATGCGCAGGCCCTGCGTGTAGCGCCACAGCTGCCAGGGCACGTCCAGGCCCGCGATGAGCGCCAGCGTGCCGGCGAGTGCCAGCAGCGCGAAGGCCGCCATCGAGGCGGCGTGCGCGATCGCCACCGGCGCGGGCTGCGCACTCAGGCCGAGGATCGCGCCCGACTGCTGCCACAGCACCAGCGCGGCCACCAGCGCCAGCAGCAGAAACTTGGCGAAAGCCTTGCCGAGCTCGACCGCGCCGTTGAGGGAGAACATGCGGGCGAAGCCGGCGCCGGGGGAGAGGCGCGAGAAATCCGGCACCAGCGCCCGCGGATGAAAACCGCGGCCGCCGAGGGCGATGGGCGCGGCGAGCGCGGCGAGCAGCGTCAGGCCGAAGAGCGGCGCGCAGGCGTACAGGGCGTGCAGGGCGGCGCCGCCGAAGGCGCCGAGCGCCGCCGATTCATCGAGCGCGCGCTCGCGCGGCAGGCTGAGGCCGGCGCGCATGAGCGCGTGCAGCTGCCCGCCGCACCAGCGGCCGAGGAGCTCGAGCCCGATGGCGGCGGTCAGCAGCACCGCGGCCGCCGCCAGATCGCTGGAGCGCGGTACCTGACCCTGCTCGCGCGCCTGCTCGAGCCGCTTGGCAGTCGGTTGTTCGGTCCGTTCCTGTTGGTTCTCGTTGTCGGCCATGGCTCAACCCGCCGCGCCGATCAGCTGCTCGAGCGCCCCGAAGGTGCGCTCGAGCAGCTCCATGAAGGTCGCCTGCACCGCCGGCAGCCCCGCCGCGACGATCACCAGCCCGAACACCAGCGACACCGGCAGGCCGATGGCGAACAGGTTGAAGGCCGGCGCCGCGCGGCTCATGACGCCGAAGGCGAGGTTGACGATGAGCAGCGCCGTCACTCCGGGGAGCGCGATCGCCAGCGCGCCGGCGAACAGCTGCGAGCCCCAGCCGACGACCATGTTGAGTCCCGCGGCGCCGAGGCCGTCGGTTCCGACCGGGAGCGTCGTGAAGCTCTGCACCAGGACTTCGATCAGCGCCAGATGACCGTTCAGGGCCAGGAAGGTGAGCGTCACCAGCAGCGTGTACAGCTGGCCGATCGCCGGCGTACTGGCGTCGCTGCCGTGCAGCGGGTCGATGTTCAGAGCCATCGAGAGGCCCATGCTGTTCGCCAGCATCTGTCCGCCGAGGTTCACCGCGTCGAACAGGATGTGCAGGCAGAAGCCGAGCGCCACCCCGATCAGCACCTGCTGCACGGTGATCAGGCAGCCGGCGCCGGAGAAGGCGGCCACCGCCGGCGGCGCCGGCAGCAGCGGGGCGATCAGCAGCGTGATCGAGCCGGCGAGCACTACCCGCACGCGCGCCGGCACGCTGCTGGCGCCGAAGGCCGGCGCGATCATGAAGCACGAGCCGATGCGCACGAACGGCCAGTAGAGCAGCGTCACCCAGTCCTGCAGCTGATTGGTGGTGAGGTGGATCATGCGGCCGCGGTGTGCGTCAGTTGATGAGCTGCGGGATGCTCTCGAAGAGCTCGCGGGTGTAGCCGACCAGCAGCTTCAGCATCCAGGGACCGGCGACCATCAGCGCCACGGAGATCGCGATCAGCTTCGGGATGAAGGACAGCGTCATCTCGTTGATCTGGGTGGCGGCCTGGAACGCGCCGACGATGAGGCCGGTGACCAGCGCCACGAGCAGCATGGGCGCCGCCAGCAGCAGCGTGATTTCCAGCGCGCGGCTGCCGACGGTCATGACGGTCTCGGGGCTCATGGAGATCAACCTCTGCCTAGGAATAAAAGCTCGCGGCGAGCGTGCCCATCACCAGCGACCAGCCGTCGACCAGCACGAACAGCATCAGCTTGAAGGGCAGCGAGATCAGCACCGGCGAGAGCATCATCATGCCCATCGACATCAGCACGCTCGCCACAACCAGGTCGATGATCACGAACGGGATGTAGATGAGGAAGCCGATGAGGAACGCCGTCTTGAGCTCGCTGGTGACGAAGGCCGGGACCAGCAGCGTCAGCGGCACGTCCTGCGGGCTGGCGAAACCCTTGCCGCCCGAGATGCGCACGAAGGTGGCGATGTCGGACTCGCGGGTCTGATCGAGCATGAATTTCTTGAGCGGCACCACCGCCCGCTCGAGCGCGACCGTGGTGTCGATGGTGCCGGCGGAGTAGGGCTGGAAGGCCTCCTCGTTGATGCGGCTCACCACCGGGCTCATGACGAACAGCGTCAGGAACAGCGCCAGCCCCACCAGCACCTGGTTCGGCGGCGTCTGTCCGGCGCCGAGCGCCTGGCGCAGGATGCCGAGCACGATGATGATGCGCGTGAACGCGGTCATCATGAGCGCGATCGCCGGCAGCAGCGTCAGCGCCGTCATCAGCGCCAGCACCTGCAGCGACAGCGTGTAGGTCTGGCCGCCGCCCGCGCCCGCAACGGTGACGGCAGGGATGCCGGCCGGCGCCGCGGCCGCCGCCACGGTGGGGAGCAGCAGCAGCAGGGCGAGGAGGCTCATGAGCCGTCCGTGGCTCACTTGCCGAGACTCCGCAGCAGGGCACGAAACGGGGAGTTGCCGTCGCTGGCGGTCGAGGCGGCGGCGCGGCTGACATCGAGCGGCTCGGGCAGCACGTAGAGGGTGTTGACGCGCCCCGGAGCGACGCCGAGCAGAATCTGCGTCGCCCCGACCTTGATGAGCACCGCGCGCTCCTTCTGCCCGAGCGGCAGCTGCGCCAGCACGTCGACGGCGGCGCCGACCCGCGAGTTGAAGGCCCGTACGCGCTTCAGCAGCCAGGCGAGCGCGAATACCGCGCCCAGCACCAGCAGCAGCGCCAGGGTCACCTCGCCGAGGCCACCGAGGCCGCCGGCGTGGGCGGCCGGAGCAGTTTGCGGGGCGGCGAACATCGGCTCACTTCAGCTTGCGCAGCCGCTCGGCGGGGCTCACGACGTCGGTGAGGCGGATGCCGAAGCGCTCGTTGACGACCACCACCTCGCCGTGGGCGATGAGGGTGCCGTTGACGAAGACATCGAGCGGCTCGCCGGCCGCGCGATCGAGCTCGACGACCGAGCCCTGATTGAGCTGCAACAGATTGCGGATCGGTACGCGCGTGCGCCCGACCTCCATCGACAGCGTGACGGGCACATCCAGGATGACGTCGAGGTTGACGTCGCCGCTGGCCGGCTGGCCCTCGTCCTGCATCTGCTCGAACTCGGCGGCCTGGACCTCATCGGCGTTGGCGTTCATTTGCGGCTCTCGGTTTTGAAGTTCATGGAATCGGGGGGCGGGGCGCCCATGCGGCGCACGCGCGTCTCGACCTTGACGGCCTGCTGGCCGCGGGACAGGCCGAAGCTGCCGCGGAACAGCGGCACGTCCTCGGCGAGCAGCGTCACCTTGCCGGCGAAGTCGCACGGCAGGATGTCGCCGGGCCTGAGATTCAGCAGGTCTGCGAGCGTCAGCGAGGCGCGGCCGAGCAGCGTCTTCAGCTGCACCTCGGCATCCTCGATCTCGGCGCGCAGCAGGTTGCTCCAGCGCGTGTCCTTTTCCATGCGGTCGCTGGCGATGCCGGCATCCAGCACGTCGCGCAGCGGCTCGATCATCGAGTAGGGCATGGTCACGTGCAGGTCGCCGCCGCCGCCGTTGAGCTCGACGTGGCACGAGGTCACCACCACGATCTCGGAGGGCGAGACGATGTTGGCGAAATGCGGATTGACCTCCGACTGCAGGTACTCCACCTCGATGTTGGCGACGTGCGCCCAGGCCTCGCGCAGATCCGCGAAGGCGCTGCGCAGCAGCATGTGGATGATGCGCTGCTCGGTGGCGGTGAACTCGCGGCCCTCGATCTTGGCGTGGCGGCCCATGCCGCCGAAGAAATTGTCGACCACCGCAAACACCAGCTTCGGGTCGAGCACCAGCAGCGCCGTGCCGCGCAGCGGATTGATCCTCACCATGTTGAGGCTGGTCGGCACGTGCAGCGTGTGGGTGTACTCGCTGAATTTCTTGATCTGCAGCGGGTGCACCGAGATCTCGGGCGAGCGGCGCAGCAGGTTGTAGATGCTGGTGCGGTACAGCCGCGCGAAGCGCTCGGTGATCATCTCGAGCGTCGGCATGCGCCCGCGCACGATGCGCTTCTGCTCGGCGAAGTCGTACGGTACCGCCTCGCCCGGCGCGGCCACCGGGTCGGTGTTGACAGCGCCGGAGTCGACGCCGTGAATCAGGGCGTCGATTTCCGCCTGGTCGAGTACCTTTTCACCCAGTGCGGCCACGCGGCGCTCCTACTGCATCACGAAGCTGGTGAAGTACACGGCCTCGAGCCGCTCGGGGTGCCCGCCGGCGGCGGTGAGCACCTTGCGCATGGCCTCGAGGGCCTGGCTGCGCAGCGCCTCCTTGCCCTCGCGGGTGGAGAGCTGGGCGTACTTCTGGTTGGCGAACAGCAGCAGCAGGTCGTTGCGCACGACCGGATCGTTGGTCTTCAGCAGCTCGATCGTGGCCGGGTCGCGCGTCTCGAGCTGCACCGCGACCTGCAGGAAGCGCACCGCCTGCTCGGCGTCGAAATTCACGACGAACGGCGGATCGAGCGCGAGGAACAGCGGCGGACCGGCCGGGGGCGGCGCAGCCTTCGGTTCGCGCACCGACGGCGCCGCCGGGTGCTTGGCCGCCGTGAGCCACCATGCGGCCCCGCCGCCGGCGGCGAGCAGCACCACCGCCGTGCCGATCACGATGATCAGGAACAGCTTGCCCCGGCTCTTGCCCTTGGGTTGAGCGGCGCTCTTGTCGGCAGCCTGGAGCTCCGGGATCTGCGCGGCCATCCTTGCTTAACTCCTGCCTGTTTCAGCGATAGCGACGCGTGCTTCAGTGCAACGCGCATGCCAATCGAGCGGATTCGCGCTAAGTCGAGCACCGGCAAGGGTTTTCGGCGGGGGAGCAAGCGTGAGGTGCGTCGCATTGCGCACCCGGCGACGGAAAGTTGGCGGAGCACTCAGGCGTAGGTGTCGATCAGACCCTGATGAGTGCGTACCGCGGGCGTGACCAAAGTCGCACTCAGCTCGCGCGCCGCGCTGGTGCGCGGGTTGACAGCCGG
This sequence comes from Steroidobacteraceae bacterium, assembly GCA_035625955.1. Classification (GTDB taxonomy): domain Bacteria; phylum Pseudomonadota; class Gammaproteobacteria; order Steroidobacterales; family Steroidobacteraceae; genus 13-2-20CM-66-19. The sequence goes on from DASPOP010000303.1 coordinate 14,309, forward strand.
CGCATGTCGTTCGCCCGGAGCGGAGCGCGCCGACTGATCGGAGACCCCCGCCTGCGCGAGATTCAGTCCCTGGGCCGAGAACAGTTCCCTGAGGCGCGGCAATGCCAGCTCGAGCGCAGTGCGGGTGTCGGGCTGAGCGGCGCTGAACCAGACGCTGGCCGCGTTCTGGTGCACGGAGATCTTCACCTCGACGGGGCCCAACTGCTCGGGCGTGAGACGCAGCGACGCCGAGCCTATCCCGGCGTTCACCATCCAGTGCAGCCGCGTGCCGAGCTCGTTGGCCCAGCCGCCGCTGCCGACCTCGGCGTGCACCTGTGCCGTGATGGGGGCGCCCGGCTGCGGCGCGGCGGACGGGCCCCCATGGGCCGTGGCGCCCGGCGCCGCCGCTGCGGACAGCGCCGCATTTGCGCTCGCGAGATCGTTGCTCGTGCCGGGCGGCTGGCTTGCGGCAGGGAGCTGGGGGACGCCATCGAGCCGCGCGGTGGCCGGGAGTGCGCTCTGCAACGCGGTGTGGAATGGCGCGCTGGCCGGCGCAGCGGAGCCGCCGCCGCCCGAGTCTGGCGCGGCAACCGAGGTATCCGCGTCCTCTTCGGGGGTTGCGGGCTCGCCGGCGCGCGGCGCAGCGGGCTGGCGGGACGCCGTGAGCGCCGCGGCAATCGCCGGCGCAACGGAGGCATGGCCTCCGGATAGGCCGGTCACGGCGGCGGGCGCGCTGCCGGCGTCCGCAGGGGTGGCATCCGACGATGAGTCCGTGCCCGCAGCGGCGGCGCCCGCCGGTGAGCCTTGAGAGGAGCCTTGCGCGACGAGACCACCCGCGATGAGCGGCTGAACCGCAAGCGATGCGACGGCGGCGCTCTGCACTTCGGTCGCCTTCGGATCCTTCACATCCCTGGCATCGGCCGGCTTTCCCCTGACAGCTTTCGCGGGCGTTGCGGTGGCACCCTGCGCGGGGGCCGCGGATGCGGACATGGAAGCGGCGAGTGTCTCGCCGAAACTCGAGCCCGCGCCGGCAGCCGCCGTCGCGGCGCCTGCGGGCAATGCGGCTGCCGCTGTCGGAGCACCCTGCGCTGGCGCGCTTTGCTCACCGCCGGGGGGCGGGTCCTGTTCGGGCTGTGCTCGGGAGCGGGCGCCGCCGCCCTGCGGGGCAACGCCCTGCGGCGATGTCGCCGGGGGACGAGCGGGCGCGGCCCGAAGCGATGCCAGCTCGGCCACCGCCGGGCTCGCCGGGGCGCTCGCGCCAGCAGCGGGCACGCTGCTAGCGGACACCGGGCTTGCCTCCGGACCAGCGGCCCTGCGCGCGCTCGTCGGCATCGACCTGCTCGCGCCGGTCGAGGCGGCGCTGCTCCTCGGTGAGGCCGCGCTTCAATGCGCGGTCGACCGCGGCCGAGCGCCGGGCGGCCCCGCTCCACTTGGCGAGGAGTTCGGCGCGCGTGGCGTGCGCGCGCGCCACGATCTCGGTCTGCTCGCGCAGCGCCTCGTCCAGTCGCGCGAGGAAAGCCTGGTAGTCACGTGCGCGCGCGGCACTCATGCCGCCGCCGGCACGCAGG
>DASPOP010000304.1:0-6559 GCA_035625955.1 Steroidobacteraceae bacterium
CCCTGAAGACGCATTGGATCTCTGCCGGGCATGTTGCACCTCCGTGGATCACGACGATACGCCCCTCATCCCCCGGCCAGCCAACGCTTGTTGGGGCGGCGCAACGCCGCTGGCGCTCGTCATTGGTCGTGCCCCTGCCGCAATGCATCGGGTCTGATGTGGCGCTGCAGCGTCGCTGCAGGGCGCAGCATGAGCTGTTGACTTCGAGCTTGCGCTTCATGGGCGGCGCGCTCTCCGAAACGTTGTAGATTTGCGACACGCACTTGTCTCCGCGAATCGTTCGCATTACAGTCGGTTCAAGGTTGCTCAGGTCCCGTGGCGCGGCGCGTCAACGACTGTCCGAGGGCGCACGCGTCTCGCAGACCTCCTTCTTCCAAGAACGATCAGCGCCGAGGTTCTGACTCGCTTCTCAGCTTCATCTGTCTGCTTCACCCATCGGGAGGGGATCGTCCATGAGAGTGAAAAGCAACAAGGCACTCAGCCGGAGTGCTCGGTTGGGCCAACAGGCTTCCACTTCGTCATTGGTTGACGTGCCCGCAACCACGGTTTTCCCGCGACGGCCGCTGATCGGCGCCGCCGTGGCGGCCATTCTCTACGGCACCGCTGGCCAGGTCGCATACGCGGCCGATCAACCCGCCGAGGCGGCGGCGACCGCAGGCCCGAACGCCGAATCGCTGCAGGAAGTCGTGGTGACTGCCACCGCGACCGGCGTGAAGAAGCTCGACGCGAGCTACAACATCGTCTCGGTCGACGCCGAGACGATCAAGGAACAGAACCCGAAGAGCACGGCGGATCTGCTCAAGGTCTCGCCGGGCATCTGGCCGGAATCCTCCGGCGGTCAGACCGGCGCCAACATCGAAGTCGCCGGCTTCCCGGGCGGCGGCGACGCGCCGTTCTTCACCAACATGATCGAAGGCCTGCCGATGTTCGGCATGCCGTCGCTGTCCTTCATGGACTCGAGCTCGCTGCTGCGCGTCGACGACACCATCGAGCGCCTCGAGGTCGTGCAGGGCGGGCCGGGTGCCCTGTTCGGACCCGGTCAGATGGGTGCCACGGCGAACTTCATCCTCAAGCGCGGAACCGATACGCCGAGCGGATCGATCTCGACCACCTATGGCAACGAGGGCCTGTGGCGGACCGATGCGTTCTACGGCTTCCCGGTCGGCAACGGCTGGGACGCCAGCGTCGGCGGCTTCTACCGTAAGTCGAACGGCGTACGCTCGCCGCAATTCCCGTCCGATGAAGGCGGCCAGCTCACCGGCACCCTCAGCAAGAAGCTCGATAGCGGCTCGATCATGATCTGGGCGCGGGTGCTCGACGACAAGAATCAGTTCATCGTGCCGGTCCCGGTGATCGAGAGCCAGAACGGCGACATCTCCGCCTACCCGGGCTTCAGCCCCCTGACCAGCTCCTACGGCAGCTACGCCATCCAGAACGTCAGCGTGCCGAACGCGGCGGGCGGCTTTGAGGAAGCCAACCTCGCCAACGGCCGCGGCAGCCAGCTCTACTACTTCGGCGTGAAGTGGGACCAGAAGATCAACGACTGGCAGCTCGCCAACAGCTTCATGATCGATGGCGGCGGGCTGGACACGAATGCGCTGTTCTCGGGTCCGAACCCGCGGCCGCTGGGCTACTACCTGTACGGCTGCCAGATTGCGCAGCCGGCCGGCTACTGCACCGCCGGCGGCGCGCCCGTTGACACCAACAACTACGGCTTGAATGCCGCCGGCCTTCCGACGATTGGCGGCAGCCAGGGGGCGGCCGTCGTCCCCGGCGGAGGCCTGCCGATCGGCAGCGTCCGTGCCGTTTACGCGACCAATGGCCTGGCGGTGCCGCTCGGTCAGAGCGTCATCCAGCAGGGCTGGTGGTACATCCAGAAGTCGCTGCAGAGCATCACCGACGAGTTCAGGGTCAGCCGCGAGATCTTTGCCGGTAATACCGGCACCTTCGGCGCCTATATCGCTCGCTACAGCGACAACGATAACTGGTCGCTCGGGAATCAGATGCTGATGACCAATACCCCGAACGCGACGCCAATCCAGCTGACCTACACCGCGCCCGGCGGAGCGGTCTACAACCTGAGCAGCCCGCAGGGCTTCGTGAACGACAACGGTAATTATGACCCGCTGGCGCACGGCACTGCCACGAACCTCGCTGGGTACCTGTCGGATTCGTGGAAGGTCGATCAGTGGCTGATCGATGGCGGGCTGCGGTTGGAAAACGTCGACGTTCACCAGCGCACCTGTAACAGAACCGGCACGCCGTTGGGAGCCGCCAACGACCTGTGGGACAACAACGTCGCGGTGTGCAACGGCACCTACGACGTCGAGCACTATACCAAGAGCAAGGTCACGTACACCCTCGGTGCCAACTACGAGTTCTCCAACTACATGAGCGCCTACGTGCGCATCAACAACGGCGTGCACTACGACGACTTCGACAACAACATCCGTGGCGCCGGCGGTAACTTTGCGCCGCTCGAGACGGTGAAGAACTACGAGGGCGGCTTCAAGTTCCAGAACAAGTTCGCGTACGTGGACGTCAGCGTCTACCAGCGCGACTTCACGGGCCTGCAATACACGCCGTCCGACCAGTTCGGCGTGCCCATCCCGGGTCAGACCCTGATCTACGGAGCCAGCACCAAGGGCGCGAACTTCATCGCCAGCGTGACGCCGCTCACGGGTCTCAACATCCGCATCGTGGGCGACTACATGGACGGTCACTACACGGACTACACGGGCTGCATCCCGTACACGGACATCCTCGGCAATCGCCAGTGCGCTCCCATCGACGGCGCACCGCTGCAGCGTCAGCCGAAGCTGCAGTTCCGCCTGACCCCGAGCTACACGGTCCCGGCCTCCTGGGGCGATGTGACGGGTTTCCTCACCTACGAGTACGTCACCAAGCGCTACGAGGACATCGCCGGCCTGGCGCCCCTCGGCCCCGACTACTACATGCTGGGTGCCGGGTTGATCGCCAACGTGGGCAGCAACTGGGAGTTCCGCGTACAGGGAACGAACCTCACCAACCAGATCGGCCTCACCGAAGGCAATGCGCGCATCTTCGGCTCAGCGGTGGGTCTCAATGGCGTGCTGCTGGCCCGCCCGATCGAGGGTCGTGAGGTCAACTTCACCGCCAAATACAAGTTCTAAGGCCTTAAGTCTCCAACTACCCCCTCGCACCGCCCGGTGCGAGGGGGTTGTCTTTTTCTGCGGTAGCATCGCCACCCATGACCGCGATGACCCCCGAGCTCACCGGCGCCATGCGCCGCATCGACGGCCTGCTCAGGTCGGGGGACTTCACGGGCGCGCAGAACGAGCTCGCGGCGATCGTTGCCGGGCATCCGGACTTCGTCGAGGGGCTGCGACTGCTGGCCGGCACGCGCCAGGCGCTTGGAGACGCCGCGGGTGCTGAGATGCTGTTCCGGCGGGCGCTGAGCCTGGATCCTGACTGGACACCGACTTTGACCAGTCTGGGGGAGCTCCTGCTCGCCACCGGCCGCGGGACCGAGGCCGAGCCGCTCCTCAAGCGCGCGGCTGCAGGCTCCCCGCCCTACCCGCGCGCAGCGCTGCTGCTGGCCCGCTACTACAACGACGACGGCCGCCCGGCCGAGGCACTCGCGGTCGCAGCTCCGCTCGCTACGAGCGGGCGGGCGGACACGGAGCTTGCCGCGCAGCACGTCGCGGCGCTCCTCGCTCTGGGGCGCGGCCAGGAAGCGGTTGCGGGCTATCGGCACATGACGGCCAGAGCACCCACTCACCCCGTCGCGCCGCAGGCGCTCGCGCTCGCGCTCAACTCGACGGGTCAGCACGAAGAGGCCGGCCGCGTGGCCGAACAGGCGCTGGCGCGCGGCCAGAAGAGCGCCGCGCTCCTCAACACCTACGCGCGCAGCCTCATCGCACAGGGTATCGAGCTCGCGCGCGCCGAGAGCGCACTGCGGGAGTGCCTGGCGCTCGAGCCGCGCCTCATCGACGCGCACCATGCGCTCGCACAGCTCGTGTGGATACGCACCGGCGACCTCGGTCAGGCCACCGCATCGCTGGACGGGTTGCTCGCAAAATCGCCCAACGACGATGCGCTCTGGGCCGCGAAGGCGGCGATTCTCCAGGGGGCGGGGGATGCCCGCGCCGGCTACGCCTGTCTCGCCCCCCGGGCGGCGCGCCCCCAGGCACCGCCGACGCTGCTGGTCCGTACAGGGCTTGCGGCGCTCGAGTTCGAGCCCGCCACCGCCGTCGAGCTCGCCGAGCGGGCCCTGCGCGTGATGCCGGCGAGCGCCCCGGCGCGCGCCCTGCTGGCCGCCGCGCGCCTCGGCGTGGGCGATCCGCAGGGCGCGCTCGCCGAATGCGCCACGCTGCTCGCGAACGATCCGGACGATCAGTATTTCATCGCCCTCGAGACCACGGCCTGGCGCATGCTGGGGGATCCGCGCTACCAGCAGCTCTGCGACTACGCGAGCCTCGTCATGCCGTGCGAGCTGCGCCCGCCGCCGCCCTGGGGCGACCTCGCGAGCTTTCTCAACGACCTCAGCGCGAGCCTCAACCGGCTGCACGACCCGAAGGGGCACGCGCTGCTCTTCCAGTCCCTGCGCCACGGCACGGAGACGACACAGGATCTGGCGCGCAGCACCGATCCGGTGATCCGCGCGCTCTTCCAGGCCTTCGCCGCGCCGATCGAGCGGTACCTGAAGCACATCGGCCGCGGGGAGGATCCGCTTCGCCGCCGCAACAGCGGCCGCTGGCGTTTCAACGGCAGCTGGTCGGTGCGGCTGCGCTCCGCGGGCTTTCACACCAACCACACTCATCCGCGCGGCTGGATCTCATCCGCCTGCTACATCGGGCTGCCTGACTGCATGCGGGATCCCGGGAGCCGCGCGGGCGTGCTGAGCTTTGCCGAGCCCGGCCTCGTGACGACCCCGCCGCTGCCGCCGCAGCACATCGTGCGCCCGGAGGCCGGCATGCTGGTGCTGTTCCCGTCGTACTTCTGGCACGGTACGGTGCCGTTCGCGAGCGAGCAGCCGCGTCTCACGGTCGCCTTCGACGTAGTACCTGCTTAGATTGGCTGAAAGGGCCGGCGGCCCTTAAGTGGGCTTCGCCGGCGGCGCGCCGCCGTTCGGATTGGCGTTGAATGCGATCGTGATCCGCGGCTCATCGCCCTCGTGCGTCTCCACGTAGTGCTCCATCCAACAGGGAAACAGCACCACCAGCCCCGCGCTCGGCGTCAGGTGAATATCGGTGTGGCCGTTGACCACGGCTCCCTTCACGTAGCCGTGGATCACCCCCGGGCGTGGATCGCGGAACACGAAGTCGCCCGATCCGGGGGGCACGCTGAGATAGAAGCTCCCGGAGAGCAGCGACCCCTCGTGCAGATGCAGGAAGTTGAAGCCCCCATGGTCATGGAGATTGATCCAGGACTGCAGCTCGAACTCGCGTCCCTCCTGGCCCATTTCGGCGAGCGCGCTGGCGCAGGCGGCACGGATGGCGTCGCGCAGCGGGGCAAAGGTCGCTCGCTCGAGCACCGCCATGTCCTTGCTGTTCCAGCCGGCCCGCACCGTGCGACCGGCAGGCTCGGGATCGGCCGCGCGCATCGCCAGGACTTCCTCGATCCACTGCGGCAGATAGCGCTCGAGAGCGTCGAGTTGCGCCTGCCAGACCCGGGTCGGAAACAGGTCGGCCGGCCGCAGCACGGGCACGACCGTGGGAGCGGCCGCGGCCGCCTCCCGCGCTGCCGGCGCCGCCCCGCCGAACGTCAGATTGAATTTCATTTCAGCTCACGGATGCGGATGTGCCGCACCTCGAGCGCTCCGGGGTGATCGCCCTGGATGCCGATGAGGCCGCTCGATGCGAGCCCGTAATTCGGATATCTGGAGAACTTGCTCCCCGCCACCCGCTTCTTCCAGTCTTCGCTGCCGAACTCGTACTCGACCACCTTGACGCCGTTCAGCCAGTGCTCGACGTGATTGCCGCGCACGATGAGCCGCGTCTTATTCCAATGATCATAGGGCCTGGCCACACCGGGCGGCACGCCGTAGAGCGCGTAGTCGGAGCCGGCGGCGGTGAGCGGGCTCTTGCCGTCCTCGGTGTTGGCATCATCGAGCAGCTGATACTCCGGCGCGCTCCAGTAGATGTGGTCGTACTCGCGCGTGCCGCGGTAGAAGATACCGCTGTTGCCTTCCTTGCCGATCTTCCACTCGAGCTCGAGCTCGAAATCCCCGAACTTCTCGTTGGTCACGAGATCATCGACCGGCCCGTCCTTGTGGAGCACCCCGCCATCGACGTGCCAGCCCGTCGGCAGCCCTGGGTCCTTCCAGCCTCTCCAGGCGGGAGCGCCGTGCTCCTCGAGCAGCGCTCGCCAGCCTCCCGCGGCGGCGCCCTGCTCCGCACCGAGAGCGACGGCGGACGCCAGGGACAGCGCCAGCATCGCCCCGCACAGCTTCGGTCTGATCATGGATCGCTCCTCCAACGGCCACGCCGTCACGTCAGGTTCAACCTCGCCAGCAGCTCGGTCGGTGCGCCTTCGAAGCTCGTGAGCGGCACGTTGCCGAGGTAGCCGAGGTCTTCGC
>DASPOP010000305.1:0-12088 GCA_035625955.1 Steroidobacteraceae bacterium
CGGCCACATAGGCGTCGTATTCGGCGCGCAGCTCCGCATCGGTCGGCTTCTTGTCCTTCACGTAGCGATCGCCCACCGCCTGGTTGAGCACGTTGAGGCGCGAGAGCTCGAGCATGGAGGCGGTATCGCCGCTCTTGTCGAGCCCGTCCTTGACGGCCTGCTGCGCGATCACCTCGCCGTGCACCAGGTTGTCGAGGAGCTTGCCGCGGATGTCGGCGGGCAGATCCGCGGAAGTCTTGCCGGTGACGCTCTTGACGTAGAACTCGTAGAGATCCCGGGAGATGGGCTGGCCGCTGACGGTGGCCACCGGCGGCGAAGTGTCGGCCGGAACGCTCGCCTTGGGTTGGCAGGCGCAGAGGGCGCCCGCGGCCGCGGCGAGGAGGAGGAGGCGCGAGAGGTTCATGGTCATAGGAAGTATCCCGGTGGTTGGTGAGTCAGTCGTTCTCGTCGGCGGTGCGCGCGGTGATGTTGAGCGCGTGCACCGAGCTCTCGAGCAGCGAGCCGAGCGCGGCGTACACCATGCGGTGGCGCTCGAGGCGCGAGCGCCCGCGGAAGGCGTCCGATACCAGCAGCACGCGGAAATGGCCGCGCCCGGCGGCGGCGTGGCCGGCGTGCCGCGCGCCGTCGTCGATGATCTCGAGAGCGCTCGGCGCGAAGGCGCGTTCGAGCGTTGCGCGCATGAGGGCGATCACCGGCTCACTCGCCGTGCCCATCGCCGCTCCCGACGGCCGTCGTTGCGGCGGGCGACGCGCGCGCGGCCAGCCACATGACCTGGGCCGCGACGAAGATCAGCATCAACACGACGTCGACCAGCTTCAGCACTGCCCAGGCGCGCTCGCTCAGGTACTCGAGCACCACGACGTTGAGCGCGCCGAGCAGCGCGTAAAACGCCACCCACAGCAGATTCAGCCGCCGCCACAGCGCCGCGGAGAGGCGCAGCCGCCCGCCGAAAGCCTCCGCGAGCGTGGCGCCGAGCAGCCGCTCGGCGAGCGTGCGCTCGCCGATCCAGGCGCTGCCGAGAAAGGCGAGGCTCACCAGCCAGAAGAACACCGTCGGCTTCCACTGAATGAAAAGCGGGTTGTGCAGCGCGAGCGTCGCGCTGCCGAAGATCAGCACCAGCACCGCAGACAGCGAGTGCATCGGCGGGATGCGCTGCAGGCGCAGCCAGTCGACGCCCAACAGCGCCAGCATGGCGGCCATGAGCACCGCGGTGGCGACATACAGCCCGCCCAGCAGGTAGGCGACGAAGAACGCCACGATCGGCGCGAACTCGGTGAGAGCCTGCATGGAGGAGAGTGGGGCGCGGGGCGGTACGGGGTGTACGGAGCAAACGGCCGCGTATATTGTCACGGGCGACCCCCGGCGAACAGTCCTCCGACACGACCGCGATGGCCGAGTTCCTCGAACTGCATCCCGTCACTCCGCAGCTGCGCCTCATCCGCCGCGCGGCCGAGATCGTGCGCGCCGGCGGCCTGATCGCCTACCCGACCGACTCCTGCTACGCCTTCGGCTGGCACCTCGGCGACAAGGGCCCGCTCGAGCGGGTGCGGCGCATCCGCCAGGCCGACCGCCATCATCACTTCACCATGGTGTGCGCGAGCCTCGCCGAGGTCGGACGCTTCGCGCTCATCGAGACCTGGCAGTTCCGCATCCTCAAGGCCTGCCTGCCGGGCCCCTACACGTTCCTGCTGCGCGCCACGCGCGCGACGCCCCGCCGCCTGCAGCACGAGCGGCGGCGCACGATCGGCGTGCGCATCCCCGACCATCCGGTGCCGCGGCTGCTGCTGAAGGAGCTCGGCGAGCCGCTCATGAGCTCGACGCTGATGCTCGCCGCGGACCCGCAGCCGCTCACCGAGGCGCGCGAGATCGAGCGGCGTCTCGCACACGAGGTCGATGCGATCCTCGACGGGGGGGACTGCGGCGTGGAGCCGACCACGGTCGTCGATCTGTCGGTCTCGCCGCCTGTGATCGTGCGCCAGGGCAAGGGCGCTCTCGGCCCGATCACGGGGCGTGCGCTATAATTCGCTCCCGTGAGCCGCGGCCCCACCGATAGCATGCCCGCAGTCCCGCTGCGGGGAGGCACGTGAGCTCGCCCGCGCCCGGACGGCGCGTCCTCTCCGGCATGCGGCCCACGGGCCGGCTGCACCTCGGCAACTACCACGGCGCGCTGCGCAACTGGGTCGAGCTCCAGTACCAGTACGAGTGCTTCTTCATGGTGGCCGACTGGCACATGCTCACGACCGGCTACGACGACACCGCGCAGCTGCAGGAGCACGTGCGCGACGTGCTGATCGACTGGCTGGCGGCCGGCTTGAATCCCGGCGTGGCGACGCTCTTCATCCAGTCGCACGTCGCCGAGCACGCCGAGCTCCACCTGCTGCTCTCGATGATCATGCCGCTCGGCTGGCTCGAGCGCGTGCCGAGCTACAAGGACCAGCAGGAGCAGCTGAAGGAGAAGGACCTCGCCACCTACGGCTTCCTCGGCTACCCGCTGCTGCAGAGCGCGGACATCCTGGTCTACCGCGCGGCCTATGTGCCGGTGGGCGAGGACCAGGTGGCGCACGTCGAGCTGACGCGCGAGACCGCGCGGCGCTTCAACCACCTCTATGGGCGCGAGCCCGACTTCGAGGCCAAGGCCGAGAAGGCGGTGAAGAGCCTCGGCTCGCGCAACGCCAGCAACTACCGCGGGCTGCGCCGCAAGTTCCAGGAGGCCGGCGACGCCGAGGCGCTGGAGCGCGCCCGTGCCCTGGTCCACAGCAACAACCGCATCACGGTCGCCGACCGCGAGCGGCTGCTGGGATTCCTCGAAGGCACCGGCGTCGCGATCCTGCCCGAGCCGCAGGTGCTGCTGACCGCCACGCCCAGGGTGCCGGGGCTCGACGGCCGCAAGATGTCGAAGTCCTACGGCAACACCATCGGCCTGCGGGAGGATCCCGAGGCGGTGGTGCAGAAGCTCAGGGCCATGAAGACCGATCCGGCGCGCGTGCGGCGCACCGACCCCGGCGACCCGGACAAGTGCCCGGTTTGGGACCTGCACAAGATCTATTCCGACGACGCGACGCGCAAGTGGGCCAGCGAGGGTTGCCGCAGCGCCGGCATCGGCTGCCTGGATTGCAAGCAGCCGGTGATCGACAAGATCGTCGAGGAGATCTCCGGCATGCGCCGGCGCGCGCAGGAGTTCGAGGACAATCCCGAGCTGGTGCGCAGCATCGTCGCCGAGGGCGCCGACAAGGCACGCGCCGCCGCCCGCGAGACGCTGGATGAGGTGCGGCGCGCCATGCACCTGCGGGACTCATGAAAAGGGAGTCATGAAACCCAACCTCACCATCGTGGTGTCCAACGCCCCGGCCCAGCCCGCGCCGCCGGAAGGCGCGCCGCAGCAGGTCGAGATGCCGTTCGCGGTGGTGAACGGCGAGCCGATCTCGCAGCTGCCGCGCGACCTCTACATCCCGCCGCAGGCGCTCGAGGTGTTCCTCGAGGCCTTCGAGGGGCCGCTCGACCTGCTGCTCTATCTCATCCGCCGCCAGAACCTCGACATCCTCGACATCCCGCTGGCCGAGATCACGCGCCAGTACATGCAGTACATCGAGCTGATGCAGGACCTGCAGCTCGAGCTCGCGGGCGAGTACCTGGTGATAGCCGCGACGCTCGCCGAGATCAAGTCGCGCATGCTGCTGCCGCGGCCGCCGGGCGCAGCCGAGGAGGGCGAGGATCCGCGCGCCGAGCTGGTGCGCCGGCTGCAGGAATACGAGCGCTTCAAGCGCGCCGCGCAGGAGATCGACGGGCTCACGCGGCTCGAGCGCGACGTCTGGCCGACGGCGGTCGAGCTCAAGGAGCGGCGCGTGACGCGCGCGCTGCCGCAGATCACCCTGCAGGAGATGCTGGTGGCGTTCAAGGAGGTGGTGGCGCGCGCCGAGATGTTTGCGCACCACCACATCGCGCGCGAGCAGCTGTCGGTGGGCGAGCGCATGAGCGACATTCTCGCCCTGCTGGGCGCGGCCGGCTTCGTCGAGTTCGCGCGGCTGTTCCGTCCCGAGGAGGGCCGCATGGGCGTGACGGTCACGTTCGTCGCGATCCTCGAGCTGATGCGCGAGGGCCTGATCGACATCGTGCAGGCCGAGGCCTACGCGCCGCTGCACGTGCGCGCCGCGCCCGGGGGACGCACGCTGCATCTGGTCGCCGACAATACCGCCGGGGATGCGACGCCCGAGGATCCCGCATGAACGACGCCTACATCCGCAACGTGGTCGAAGCCGCGCTGCTGGCCGCCGGCCAGCCGCTGCCGCTGGCCGAGCTCGCGCGCCTCTTCGAGGAGGGCGCACGCCCGGGCACGCAGCAGCTGCAGGCGGCGCTCGAGGCGCTCGCCACGGAGTACCAGGGCCGCGGCATCGAGCTCAAGCACACCGCCGGCGGCTACCGCATCCTGGTGCGGCACGAGCTGGCCGCCGAGATCTCGCGCCTGTGGCCGGAGCGTGCCGTGCGCTACTCGCGCGCGCTGCTCGAGACGCTGGCGCTGATCGCCTACCGCCAGCCGATCACGCGCGCGGAGATCGAGGCGGTGCGCGGCGTCGCGGTCAATCCCAACATCATCCGCACCATGATCGAGCGCAACTGGGTGCGGGTGGTCGGGCATCGCGACGTGCCGGGTCACCCGGAGCTGCTCGGCACGACGCGCGAGTTCCTCGACTACTTCGGCCTGAAGAGCCTCGATGAGCTGCCGCCGCTCGCCGAGCTCAAGGCCCTCGGCGACATCAACCTGCAGCTCGCGCTCGCGGGCGAAGAGCCGCCGGCCCTCGAGGCCGGCAGCGGCGCCGCCGCCGGCGCGGACGCCGACAGCGAGACGGACGCGGAGGATGACGAGCTCTCCGCCGGCGGCGACGGCTCGCACGAGCTGGTCGCCGCTCCCCGCGATCTGGACGGCTGATGCGGCGGCGGCCCGCGGCGCCGCGGCCACGCCGCTCGCGCGCGCCGGCCACGGCGGACGCTGCCCCTGAGCGACTGCAGAAGCTGCTGGCGCGCGCCGGCCTCGCCTCGCGCCGCGAGGTCGAGACCTGGATCCGCGCCGGGCGCCTCACCGTGAACGGCACGGTGGCGACGCTCGGCACGCGCGCCATGGCCGGCGATCAGCTGCGCCTCGACGGGCGGACGGTGCGTGTCCCGCAGGCGCCCGGCGGTGCACGCGCGTTCCTTTGTCACCGCTCCCCGGGAGAGGAGCTCGCGGGCACGCTGGCGCGGCTGCCGCGGCGCTCCGGCAGGCGCTTCATCGCCGTGAGTCCCATGCCGCGCGTCGACGGGGGACTCGAGCTCGTCACCTCCGACGGCGCGCTGGCAGAAAGCCTGCAGCGCCGGGTGCACGCCTTGGTGAGCGAGTTCGGCGTGCGCGTGCGGGGCGAGCTCGGTGAGACGCAGCTTCAGGGGATCCTCAGCGGCCAGCTGGACAGCGGCGCGCAGCTCGCGGTCGATCGTTGCGAAGCCGGCGGCGGCGAGGGCGCCAACCGCTGGTACACCGTGGCGGTGCGCGGGGCGAGCGGCAAGGAAGTGCGCCAGCTGTTCGAGCGGCAGGGGGCGCTGGTGAGCCGCGTGCTGCGCACGCGCCTCGGTCCCATCGCGTTGGGGCGCGCGCTCGGGCGCGGTCAGGCGCGCGAGCTGGAGTCCGACGAGCTGCGCGGGCTGCTCTCGCCCGAGGCCGACGCGGCCGCTGCGCCCGCGGAAGGCTGAGCGTCGAACGCGCCTCCGGTGACACCGCGGCTCGCGGGCCCGAGGAGCGCGATGTAGGGGCCGGTGAGCGCCGCCGGCAACGGCACGGTCGCCACATCTTCGGCCGGATAGGCCTGGCGGCGCATCGCGGTGCGGGCGCGGCCCGGATTGAGGGTATTCACGCGGATGGCGCTGGTCCCCGAGAGCTCGTCGGCGAGCACCTGCGAGAGCCCCTCGAGAGCGAACTTCGAGACCGCGTAGGCGCCCCAGTAGGCGCGGCCGCGGCGGCCGACGCTGCTCGAGGTGAACACCACGGAGGCGTCGGCCGATCTTTTCAGCAGCGGCAGCAGCACCTGGGTGAGGGCGAAGGCCGCGGTCAGATTCACGTGCAGCACGCGGCACCAGGTCGGCACGTCGTAGTGCTCGATGGGCGTGAGCGTCCCGAGAAGACCGGCGTTGTGCAGCAGCCCGTCGAGCCGCCCGAAGCGCTCATGGATGGCGGCGGCGAGCCGGTCGTAGTCGGCGGCGAGCGCGCGCTCGAGATCGAGCACGCCGATCGCGGCCTCGGGCGCGCCGAGCGCGGCGATGCCGGCATGCACCGCCTCGAGCTTTTTCTCACTGCGCCCGATGAGAATTACCGTCGCGCCGTGCTGCGCGCAGGCGAGCGCCACGGCGCGCCCGAGCCCGTCGCTCGCTCCGGTGATGGCGATCACACGCCCGGCGAGCTCATCGGCTCGCGGCTGATGCCTGCGCGGATCGAAAGTGTCGCTCATAGCCCGAATCGCCCTCCGCTTGCCCTGCGCGCGGCGCGCCAGGCGCGCCAGCCGTCCAGCAGCGAGTAATCGTCGCGCGCAGCGAGCGCTTGCGGCAAGCGTCGCTCGGCGCGGCGCGAGGCGGCGCTCGCCAGCGCCGTCCAGACCAGCAGCGCGCGCAGCGCCGGCTGTCCGGCGCGCGGCAGCCTCGCCGCGGCGGCGGCCAGCTGCGTGCGCAGCCCCGCGTGCCGCTCGCGCAGCAGCGTCACGAGCGCACCCGGCCAGGGAGGCTGTCCGAGACACGCCGGATCGACACCGGCGGCGGCCAGCTCATCGAGCGGCAACCGCAGCCGTCCGGCGCGCGCGTCGCGCGCCAGCTGCGTCAGGAGCTCGGCCTCGCGCAGCGCCGCGCCGAGCGCTCGGCCCGCGGCGCGGTCGATCCCGGGCGCGGCGAACCGGGCGAGCGGAACGATGATCGCCTCCGCCCAGCGCTCGCAGTAGCCGGTGAGCTCGCGCCGCGTCTCGAAGGTGGCCGCGGCCAGATCCCACACCGCCGCGTCTACGAGGCCCGTGAGGCCGGCAAGCGCCGCCGGGTCGCCTCCGGCGAAGCCTTCGACCAGCGCACGCGTCCGCGGGTGCCCGGGTGCACCCTGCGCGGTGCGCGCGCACTCCGCGCGCCACCACTCGAGGCGCAGGTGGGCGACCTGATGATCGAGACCGGGCCGCAGGCTCGCGCCGATCTCCTCCTCGAGGTGGAGCAGCGCGGCGAGCAGCGGCCGCTGGATCCCCGGTGCGTAGAGCCAGGCGAGGGCGCGCGTCGCTGAAGGCGCCGGCCGCGCGGGGCTCATTCAGTCGAGGCCGGCGGACCAGCGAGCGTCGGCGAGTCGGTGTTGCGCGTGAGCTGAGCCACCTGCTCGAGCGCCGGGAGCGGTGCGTCTGCGGTCACGCCGAGCTCGGTGAAGCGCCGCGCCTGCGGCAGAACGTGCCGCTCGAGCGAGCCGACGGCGGCGTTGTAAGCCTCGACCGCCGAGCCCAGCCGCTGTCCCATGCGCGTGAGATGGCCGTCGAAGCTCGCCAGGCGCCGGTAGAGCTCCTGGCCCAGGTCGCGGATGACCGCGGCGTTGTGCGCCACCTCGGACTGGCGCCAGCCGTAGGCGACGGTCTTCAGCAGCGCGATGAGGGTCGAGGGGGTGGTGATGATGACGCCCTGGCCGAGCGCATTCTCGATGAGCTCGGGACGCTCGGCGAGCGCTGCAGACAGGAACTGATCGCCCGGCAGGAACAGCACCGCGAACTCGGGGCTGCGCTCGAACTGGCTCCAGTAGCTCTTGGACGCGAGCTCCCGTACCCGCGCCTCCACCTGGCTCGCGTGGCGCTTGAGCGCCTGGGAGCGCTCCTCTTCGGTCGGCGCCTCGAGCGCGGCGAGATAGGCGTCGAACGGCGTCTTGGCATCGATCACCAGATCGCGCGCGTCCGGCATGTGCACCACGAGGTCGGGGCGCAGCGCGCCTTCCTCGCCCGCGACACGCAGCTGCTCGGTAAAGTCGCAGTGCTCGGTGAGGCCGGCGAGCTCCACCAGGCGGCGCAGCGTCAGCTCGCCCCAGCGCCCGCGCACTTCGGGGCGGCGCAGCGCCGTCACCAGGTTACGCGTCTCGCGCGAGAGCTGTGCCTGGCCGCCGCTCAGGGTCTCGATCTGGGTACGCAGGCTCGCGAAGGCCTCGCGCCGCTCGCGCTCGAGCGCCTGCACCTGGGCCTCGGTGCGCTCGAGCGCCACGCGCAGCGGCAACACCAGCTGGGCGACCGCCGCCTCGCGCTCCTTGAGCGCGCCCTCGGCGACCGCCTGGTCGCGGCCGAGCGTCTCGCGCGCCAGCTGCAGAAACAGCTCGTTGTTGGCGCGCAGCGCCTCGCCGGCGAGCGAGTCGAAGGAGGCGCGCAGGCGGGTCTCGGACAGCTCGAGAAGCTTCACGCGGTCCGCATCCTGCAGCGCGCCCGACTCGAGCCGCACCCGTGCCGCGGTCAGCTCGACGTGCAGCGCCTCGATGCGGCGCGCGGCACGGATGTGCGTGACCAGCGCGCCCAGCACCGCGCCGGCTACCAGCCCCGCGGCGGCGACCGAGAGCAGCGCGGCGAGCATGCTCACTGCGCGCGGCTTGCGCGCGTGAAGTGCGCGAGGTAGTTGACCGCCACGCTGCCGGAGAGCGCCGCATGGCCGGTGAAGGGATTGAGCTCGATGCCGCGCAGGTCGAGCAGCTCGAGGCCGGCGGCGCGCGCCCAGCGCGCGAGCTCGGAGGGACGGATCAGCCGCTCGTACTCGTGAGTGCCGCGCGGCAGGAGCCGCAGCAGGTATTCCCCGGCGACGATCGCCTGCAGGAACGAGCGCAGGTTGCGGTTCAGCGTCGAGACGATGAGCGCGCCGCCCGGGCGGACGAGAGCGGCGAGCGTCGCCAGCATGGCGGCGGGCTCGGGCACGTGCTCGAGCATCTCCATGCAGGTGACGACATCGAACGCGCCGGGCGTGGCGGCGGCGAGCTCTTCCGCGCCGGCGACGCGGTAGTCGATCGCGAGCTGCACCTCCGCGGCATGCAGGCGCGCGACCTCGATCATTCCGGGCGCGAGGTCGATCCCCATGACACTCGCCCCGCTGCGCGCGAGCGCCTCGGCGAGCAGTCCCC
This sequence comes from Steroidobacteraceae bacterium, assembly GCA_035625955.1. Classification (GTDB taxonomy): domain Bacteria; phylum Pseudomonadota; class Gammaproteobacteria; order Steroidobacterales; family Steroidobacteraceae; genus 13-2-20CM-66-19. The sequence continues at coordinate 9,122 of DASPOP010000305.1, forward strand.
CGCCGCAGCCCACGTCCAGCACCCGGCAGCGCGCGAGCGGGAAGCGCTCGGCGAGGTAGCGGGCGCGCACCGGGTTGAGGAGATGGAGCGGGCGGAACTCGCCGTGAGGGTCCCAGAAGCGCGCCGCAACGGCGTCGAACTTGCCGAGCTCGGCGGGGTCGGCGTTGGCGGTGCGGGTGGTTTCGGGCGTCAGCATGGTGCCGTCAGGGTGAGGCCGCAGTATATCGGCGCGCCGCACCGTGCGCGCGCGGGTAAAATCGGCACGTCAGCTCGATTTCTCGAGGAGCATGACAATGCCCAAGTACCTGGTCGAAGCGGCCTATACGGCCGAAGGCATCCGCGGCCTGCACAAGGACAAGGCCTCGGGACGCAGGCAAGCGGTCCTCAAGGCGGTCGAGAGCCTCGAAGGCAAGGTGGAGAGCTTCTACTTCGCCTTCGGTGAGCGCGACGTGGTGGTGATCGCGGATCTGCCGGACGCGGCGAGCGCCGCGGCCCTGTCGCTCGCGGCTTCGTCCACCGGCCTGGTGAGGTGCAAGGTGACGGCGCTGCTCAGCGTGGAGGAAACCGACCGCGCGCTCGCCAAGAAGCTGAGCTACCGGGCGCCGGGCGCGTAGCGCCGCGAAGTCCGCCGCGCGGCTGCGGTAGCAGCGCCGCCGGGGCCCGCGCGAGCGGTTTGTCAAGCGCCGCGGCACGGGCTCTTCGGGCACCCTCACCGAGGGGGCCGAGAGGTCGCTTCGTGCTAAAATTTCGCCTTTGTTTCACGGCCCGTACCGGGCTCCTACCCGACACTGAATGACTGAGATCGCCCGCGAAGTTCTGCCGGTCAGTCTCGAAGAGGAGATGCGGCAGTCCTACCTCGACTATGCAATGAGCGTGATCGTCGGGCGTGCGCTGCCCGACGTGCGCGATGGCCTGAAGCCCGTGCACCGGCGGGTGCTGCACGCGATGCGCGAGCTCGGCAACGACTACAACAAGGCCTACAAGAAGTCGGCGCGCGTGGTCGGCGACGTGATCGGCAAGTACCACCCGCACGGCGACACCGCCGTGTACGACACCATCGTGCGCATGGCGCAGCCGTTCTCCATGCGCTATCTGCTGGTCGACGGGCAGGGCAATTTCGGCTCGGTCGACGGCGACCTGCCGGCCGCCATGCGCTACACCGAGGTGCGCATGTCGCGCATCGCGCACGAGCTGCTGGCCGACATCGACAAGGAGACGGTCGACTTCGTTCCGAACTACGACGAGAGCGAGTCCGAGCCCTCGGTCCTGCCGACGCGCATCCCCAACCTGCTGGTGAACGGCCAGACCGGCATCGCGGTCGGTATGGCGACCAACATCCCGCCGCACAACCTCACCGAGACCATCAACGCCTGCCTCGCGCTGCTCGACGACCCGGCGCTGCCGCTGGCCGCCATCATGCAGCACATGCCGGGGCCCGACTTTCCGACCGGCGGCATCATCAACGGCGCGCAGGAGATCGCCACCGCCTACCGCACCGGGCGCGGGCGGCTATCGGTGCGCGCCCGGGTGAGCATCGAGGAGGTCGGCCGCGGCGACCGCCAGGCGATCGTAGTCACCGAGCTTCCCTACCAGGTGAACAAGGCGCGCCTCATCGAGCGCATCGCCGAGCTGGTGCGGGAGAAGCAGCTCGACGGCATCGCCGGCGATGGCCTGCGCGATGAGTCCGACAAGGACGGCATGCGCATCGTCATCGAGCTCAAGCGCGGCGAGGTGACCGAGATCGTCCTCAACAACCTCTACGCCCAGACGCCGATGGAGACGGTGTTCGGCATCAACATGGTGGCGCTGCAGGACGGGCAGCCGAAGCTGATGTCGCTCAAGGAGATGCTGGAGGCCTTCATCCGGCACCGCCGCGAGGTCGTCACCCGCCGCACCATCTACGACCTCGGCAAGGCGCGCGAGCGCGCCCACATCCTCGAAGGCCTGGCGGTGGCGCTCGCCAACATCGACGCGGTGATCGCGCTCATCAAGGCGGCGCCGAATCCGGCCGAGGCGCGGGCGGCGCTGCTCGCGAGCCCCTGGCCGCCGGGACTCGTGACCGAGCTGCTCGAGCGGGCCGGCGCGGTGTCCACGCGGCCCGCCGGGCTGGCCGCCGATTTCGGCCTGAACGGCGGCGGCTACCGCCTCTCCGAGACCCAGGCGCAGGCGATCCTCGATATGCGCCTGCACCGCCTCACCGGACTCGAGCGCGACAAGATCATCGAGGAGTACAAGGGGCTGCTGGTGCAGCTGAGCGATCTCAGCGACATCCTCGCGCGCCCCGAGCGCCTCACACAGGTGGTGCGCACCGAGCTCCTCGAGATGCGCGACAGCTACGGCGATGCGCGCCGCACCGAGATCAACCGCGATCACCTGAATCTCACCACCGAGGATCTGATCGAGCCGCAGGACGTGGTGGTGACGCTCTCGCATGCGGGCTACGCCAAGAGCCAGCCGCTCACCGAGTACCAGACGCAGCGCCGCGGCGGGCGCGGCAAGACCGCGACCGCGGTCAAGGACGAGGACTTCGTCGAGAAGCTGTTCGTCGCCCACACCCACGACACGGTGCTGTGCTTCTCCAACCGCGGCAAGGTCTACTGGCTCAAGGTCTACGAGCTGCCGCAGGCCGGGCGCGGCGCGCGCGGCAAGCCGATGGTGAACCTGCTGCCGCTCGGCGAGGGCGAGAAGATCAACGCGCTGCTGCCGGTGAAGCAGTACGACGAGCAGCACTTCGTGTTCATGGCGACGCGCGCCGGCACGGTGAAGAAGACGCCGCTCGCGGCGTTCTCGCGCCCGCGCTCGACCGGCATCATCGCGGTGGATCTGGCCGACAACGACCAGCTGGTCGGGGTGGCGATCACCGACGGCGAGCGCGAGATCATGCTGGTCTCGAGCGGCGGCAAGGCGATCCGCTTCCACGAGCAGGAGGTGCGCTACATGGGGCGCGAGGCGGCGGGCGTACGCGGC
>DASPOP010000306.1:0-4541 GCA_035625955.1 Steroidobacteraceae bacterium
GGCCGCGAGCCCCACCGCCTCCAGCATCGCGAGCGTCCGCCGCCGCCGCTCGGCGGCCGGCATGCCGACCAGCAGCAGGGGGTACTCGACGTTCTCGTAGGCCGAGAGCACCGGGATGAGGCTGAAGGTCTGGAAGATGAAGCCGATGTTGCGGGCGCGGAAGTCGGCCACCGCATCGTCGTCGAGCGCGGCGATGTTCTGCCGGCAGACCTCGACCGCGCCGACGCTCGGCGCGTCGATGCAGCCGATGACGTTCAGGAGCGTCGTCTTGCCGCTGCCCGAGGCGCCGATCACGACGGAGAAGCGATCGGACGGAATCTCGAGGCTGAGGTCGTTGAGCGCGCGGACCTCGAGCGCGCCGGCCTGATAGGTCCGCGACACGTGCGTGAGGCGCACGACGGCGGGTGTTGCGGCGGGCTGGGTCACCCTCGACCTCCTTGACTGACTCATCCAGCCGAGCCGTCCGGATCCCCTCCGTCGCCCGGCAGTACCGATGAATACAAGGGTCCGCACATTATCGGGCACCAGGGCAAGCGGAGAACCATGCGGAAAGCCACTATTGCATCGCGGCCGGCCCCGGCAGCGTTCCTGAGCGGCGTTTCGGTATCCTTGGCTTCAAGGTGCTCGGCAAGACCAGCGTATTCCTCATCGGGCCCATGGGCTCGGGCAAGACCGCGGTCGGGCGCGCGCTCGCGCGTGCGCTCGGGATGGCCTTCTACGACAGCGACGCCGAGGTAGAGCGGCGCACCGGCGTCGACATCCCATTCATCTTCGAGAAGGAGGGCGAGACGGGCTTTCGGGTGCGCGAGCGCGAGGCGATCGAGGCGCTCACCCAGCTCGAGCGCATCGTGCTCGCGACCGGCGGCGGCGCGGTGCTCTCGCCCGAGAACCGCCGGCATCTCGCCGAGCGCGGCTGCGTGGTCTATCTCGAGACCTCGGTGACGCAGCAGGCCGACCGCGTCCGCCACGGGCGCAACCGTCCGCTGCTGCAGCAGGGCGACATTGCGGGGCGCCTCGGTGCGCTCATGGACGCACGCTCGCCGCTCTACAGTGAGATCGCCGATCTGACGGTGTCGACCGACGGCCGGCGCGTGCCGGCGGTCACCGAAGAAATCCTGAGGCTCCTCAGGCAGGCGCCCGCGGCGCACTGACGGGACCGCTCACGTATACTGCCGCCGCGCGAATACCCGAAAACTTGCCCTGATCGCGCGCTCGCCGTGGACACTCTCAAGGTCGAACTCGGTACCCGCAGCTACCCGATCCTGATCGGCGCCGGCCTGCTGGCGCGCCCCGACGCGCTGCGCCCGCACGTGCCGGGGCGGGATCTGCTCATCGTCAGCAACACCACGGTGGCGCCGCTCTACCTGCCAGCGCTCATGGCGAATTTCTCCACCCAGCGGCGCATCGAGGTCATCCTGCCGGACGGCGAGGCGCACAAGACGCTCGAGAACGCCTCGCGGGTGCTCGACGTGCTCATCAGCAACCGGTTCGGCCGCGACTCGACCGTGATTGCTTTGGGGGGCGGGGTGGTCGGGGATCTCGCCGGCTTCGTCGCCGCCTGCTACCAGCGCGGCGTCGCCTTCGTGCAGGTGCCGACGACGCTGCTGGCGCAGGTGGACTCGGCCGTCGGCGGCAAGACCGCCGTCAACCATCCGGGCGGCAAGAACCTGATCGGCGCCTTCCATCAGCCGGTGGCCGTGATCGCGGACACCGCGACGCTCGCGACCCTGCCGCCGCGCGAGCTGCGCGCCGGGCTCGCCGAGGTGATCAAGTACGGGCTGATGTGCGATGCGGCGCTGTTCGAGTGGCTCGAGAAGCATCTCGACGAGCTGCTCGCCAACAAGCCCGAGGCGGTCGCACATGCCGTGCGCCGCTCCTGCGAGATCAAGGCCATGATCGTCGCCCGCGACGAGCGCGAGGAGCGCGGCGACCGGGCGCTGCTCAACCTGGGCCACACCTTCGGCCACGCGGTCGAGTCGGCGACCGGCTACCGCAAGTGGCTGCATGGCGAGGCGGTGGGAGCGGGGCTGGTGATGGCGGCGGCGATGTCACGCGAGCTCGGGCTGGTGAGCCCGGAGGAGCTGGTGCGCGTGCATACCCTGGTCGAGCGCGCCGGGCTCCCGACCCGCAGCGCCGGAGTCGCGCCCGGCACGGTGTTCGAGCACATGCGGATCGACAAGAAAGTCCTCGGCGGGCGGCTGCGCCTCGTGCTGCTGCGCCGGATCGGCAACGCCTTCCTCACGGCCGACTACCCTGAGGACGCGCTCGAGCGGACGCTGCAGGCGTACTGCGGCTGAAGGATCCGAGGTGAACGACGCCGCACTCGCCGCCGCGCCTCTCGCGCCCTATGCCGCGCGCGATGAGCGCTCACGGGGGCGGCGGCACCCCGAGCCGCGGCCGGAGCTGCGCAGCGAATTCCAGCGCGACCGCGACCGCATCATCCATTCGAACGCCTTCCGGCGCCTGGTCTACAAGACCCAGGTGTTCGTGAACCACGAGGGCGATCTGTATCGCACGCGCATCACGCACTCGATCGAGGTCGCGCAGATCGCGCGCTCGACGGCGCTGGCGCTCAATCTCAACGAGGCGCTCACCGAGGCCATCTGTCTGGCGCATGATCTCGGCCACACCCCCTTCGGGCACGCGGGCCAGGATGCCCTGAATGAGTGCATGCGCGACTACGGCGGCTTCGAGCACAACCTGCAGTCGCTGCGAGTGGTGGACGAGCTCGAGGAGCGCTACGCGGAGTTCCGCGGGCTCAACCTCACCTTCGAATGCCGCGAAGGAATCCTCAAGCACTGCTCGGTGCGCCATGCGCGCGAGCTGGGCGAGCTCGGCGAGCGGTTCCTCAAGCGCCAGCAACCGGGGCTCGAGGCCCAGATCGCCAACCTCGCCGACGAGATCGCCTACAACAATCACGACGTCGACGACGGTATCCGCGCCCAGCTCCTCACGGTCGATGCGCTGCGCGCGACGCGCATGTTCCGCCGCCAGTACGACGCGGTGGTGGCGCGCTACCCGGACCTGAGCGAGCGGCGGCTGGTGCACGAGATCATCCGCCGCATGATCAATCACATCGTGCTCGATCTCATCCACACGACGCAGTCGCAGCTCGCGCGCGCCCAACCCGCATCGATCGACGAGGTGCGCGCGCACTCCAGGCCGCTCGCGGCCTTGAGCGATGAGTGCCGCGAGGAGCATCTCGAGCTCAAGGAGTTCCTGCGCGAGCAGGTCTACCGGCACTACAAGGTACTGCGCATGACGACCAAGGCGCGGCGCGTGGTGCACGAGCTCTTCGATGCGTTCTTCAAGGACGTGACGCTCATGCCGCCCGAGCACCGCGACCAGGCGTTGAAGTCAGAAGCCACCAACGCCGGCGCAGGACGCGCGCGTACGGTCGCCGATTACATCGCCGGGATGACCGACCGCTACGCGATTCTCGAGCACCAGCGCCTTTTCGACCCCGCCGAGCGCACCTGACCCACCCCCGGCGCCACAGCGCCTAGCCCATCCCGCAGCCCGATTCTGTGCGCCGTCTCTCAGCCGGCGCGAGAGGGCTATCCACAGCCCTTCAGACCGTAAGTAACTGTTTCCCCTGAGTTTTGGCGCTGCCGCAAGCCAGGCGCAGGTCTGTCACGGCATTGTAAATTGACATAAGTGGCTGAACTGCCTAGAGTTATGTCACAACAAAGCAGCTGCAGCATGACTAAAACGAGCCGAGAAAAAGAGGCAGTGCTGAGCGTCTTCGCTGCACTCGTGCAGCCACTCATGCGCGTCGCGTTCGAGTACGGCATCTCTGCGGGCGAGATCGCGGGAGTAGTGCGGCGCGTCTACATCCAGGCGCTCGAGGCGCGGCTGCTGGATCAGAAGAGACCAACAACCGACGCACGACTCGCGGTTGTCGCGGGACTCGCGAAGTCGGATGTCAGCGCGCTGCGTGAGGCGTCGCGGTTGGGAGCGCCGCACAGCCTTCGCTCCGCCGTTGGCCTGGATCAGGTAGGGCCACTGCTGACTGTTTGGCACACGCAGCCGGGGTTTTCCGGCGCGTATGGGCTCGCGCTCGAGCTGGATCTGCAACCGACACCGGGTTCGCCACGCCGCAGCTTCCGTGACCTCATCGAGGCGGCGTGTCCTGGAGTAGACGCGGAAGCATTGCTCGATGAACTGGTGGCAGCGGGCTCCGTTGAGGTCATCGACGGCATGACTGTGCGTTGCTTGTCGCGGGCCTATTTGCCTCAGGGTGGGGACGTTAAGCGCATCGAACGCATGGGTCGGTTCCTCGCGAGTGTGGCCGCGAGTTTTGTGCATAACGTGCTGAATACCGAGCCCGTGTATTTCGAACGATCTGTCCACTCCGACGAACCGCTCAGCGAGAACGGGCGTGACAAATTTCTGGCACTCACCGGTGAGCGTGCGCAGGAGTTGTTGGCCGAACTCGACACGTTTCTTACGCGGTTGGCGGCGTCGGAGCGCAGCGAATCGGGGAAGCGATACGGCGTTGGCATCTACTTTTTTGAAGACCAGGTGGGCGAGATGGCAGA
>DASPOP010000307.1:0-3647 GCA_035625955.1 Steroidobacteraceae bacterium
GAGGTGTTCCAGAGCCCTGAATTGACACGAAATTCGCCCCTCATCACAATACGCGCCTTTTTTCAGTCGGGTGGGCGGAACGACTGCGAGGCGGTGGTACGTGCGCGTTCGCCGGAGGTAGCGGCAGCGCTCGACTGGCTCGCCCGCGAGGGCAGCGCGCGACTAACCGGCACGGGCTCCTGCGTCTTCACGGTGCGCGAGAGCGCAGCAGACGCGGAACGGCTTGCGGCGCGCGTGCCCGACCGCTGGATGAGCTTCGTCGCGCGGGGACTTAATACTTCGCCGATGCACGAGCGGCTCCGGCAGCGCGGGCGGCGAACCTGAAGCAGCAGTAAGATGCGCGCCCGCACTGTGTTCCGTGCGAGCGAGCGTGCTGGGGTGTCGCCAAGTGGTAAGGCAGCGGGTTTTGATCCCGCCATTCGGAGGTTCGAATCCTTCCACCCCAGCCAATTCGCAGGTGGAGGCGGGAGGTCACGAGCGCGCGACGCGCAGGCTTATGAGCACGAGTGACACACTGGCGCTGTTTGCGGGCAATGCCACTCCGGCATTGTCACAGGACATTGCGCGCAGCCTGCAGATACCACTCGGGCGCGCGTATGTCGGGCGCTTCAGCGACGGCGAGATCAACATCGAGCTGATGGAGAACGTCCGCGGGCGCGACGTGTTCATCGTGCAGTCGACCTGCCCGCCGGCGAACGACACCCTGATGGAGCTGTTGGTCATGGTGGATGCGGCGCGCCGCGCATCGGCGGCACGCATCACCGCGGTGGTGCCGTACTTCGGCTACTCGCGCCAGGACCGCCGGCCGCGCGCGACACGCTCGGCGATCACTGCCAAGCTGGTCGCGAACATGCTCTCGAGCGCGGGCGTGAATCGGCTGCTGACGATCGATCTGCACTCGGATCAGATCCAGGGGTTCTTCGACATCCCCGTGGACAACGTGTATGCCTCACCGGTGCTGCTCGGCGATGCCTGGAAGCAGGCGTACCGCAACGTGATCATCGTCTCGCCGGACGTGGGCGGAGTGGCACGCGCGCGCGCTTTCGCCAAGCGGCTCGATGATGCGGATCTCGCCATCATCGACAAGCGCCGCCCGCGCCCGAACGAGTCGAAGGTGATGAACATCATCGGTGAGGTCGAGGGCAAGACCTGCATCCTGATCGACGACATGGTCGATACCGCGGGCACGCTGTGCCAAGCGGCGCAGGCGCTGAAGGACGAGGGCGCCGCGCGGGTGGTGGCTTATATCACCCATCCGGTGCTCTCGGGCGGGGCGGTGGAGAAGATCTCGAAATCGGCGCTCGACCAGCTGGTCGTGACCGATACGATTCCGCTGTCCGCCGAGGCGAAGAAGGCCGAGCGCATCCGGCAGCTGTCGGTCGCGGAGCTGCTGGCGGAGACGATCCGCCGCATCCTCGACGAACAGTCGGTGAGCTCCTTGTATGTGGATTAGGTTTTCAGGTGTGCCGGCCTGGTCGCGGGCCGGCACCGGTTGATCAACTAACGGAGACATAGACGTCATGCGTATTTCATTCACCGTCGGCGCGGAAGTCCGCGAGGCGCAAGGCAAAGGTGCGAGCCGCCGCCTGCGTCACGAGGGCAAGGTTCCCGCCATTCTCTACGGCGCCCACCAGGACGCCCAGGCGCTCACTCTGGACCAGCAGAACCTGCTCACCATGATCGCCGATGAGCGCTTCTATTCCTCGATCGTGCAGCTGAAGATCGGCGAGCGCTCGCAGGAGGCCATCATCAAGGACGTGCAGATGCACCCGGCGAAGAACCTGGTGGTGCACGTCGACCTGCAGCGCGTGATGGCGAACGAGAAGATCCGTATCCGCCTGCCGATTCACTTCAAGGGCGAGGGCATCGCCCCCGGAGTGAAGAACGAGGGCGGCGTCGTCTCGCACATGCGCGCCGACGTCGAGGTCAGCTGCCTGCCGAAGGATCTGCCGGAGTTCCTCGAGCTCGATCTCTCGGGCATGGACCTGAACGACACCCGGTTCCTCGCCGACATTCCGCTGCCGCCCGGGGTCGCTATCCCCGAGCTGACACAGCGCAATGCGCCGGTCGTGTCGATCCACGCGCCGCGTGCCGAGGAGCCGGAGCCGGTGGCCGCCGAGGCCGCTGCCGCGGTGCCCGCCGAGGGTGCAGCGCCGGTCGCCGGTGCCCCGGGAGCCCCAGCCGCTGCGGGCGCGGCGCCTGCCGCCGCCGCTGCGCCGGGTGCACCAGCCGCAGCCGCGGACGCCAAGAAGGGCGAGGAGAAGAAGGAAGCTGCCGGCAAGAAGGAGGGCGGCAAGAAATAGCCGCCGCACTCACGCAGCACGAACCGCCGGCCGCCGCGGAGCCTGAAACGCTCTTCGGCGGCCGGCCGCTTTTGCGGTGATGCTCAACCCCATGGCAGGTGAAACGCTCAAGTTGATCGCGGGGCTCGGCAATCCGGGCACCGAGTACGCGCGCACCCGGCACAACGCCGGCTTCCAGTTCGCCGACGAGCTCGCGGCGCGCCACGGCGCCACCTTCCGCAGCGAGCCGCGCCACCGCGCCGAGCTGGCGCGTGCGCGCGTCGGCGCTCAGGACCTGTGGCTGCTGAAGCCCATGAACTACATGAATCACAGCGGCGACGCGGTGCAGAGCATCGCCTCCTTTTATAAGGTGCCGCCCGAGCAGATCCTGGTGGCGTACGACGAGCTGGATTTCCCCGCCGGCGTCGTACGGCTGCGCCAGGGCGGCGGAGCCGCCGGACATAACGGCCTGCGTGACGTGATCGCGCAGATGGGCGATGGGTTCTGGCGGCTGCGCATCGGCATCGGGCATCCGGGCGACCGCTCGCAGGTGCTGGACTACGTGCTCGGCCGTCCGCCCGCCGAGGAGGCGGAGCTGATCCGCGCCTCGATCCTCGCCGCCGCGGACATCGTGCCGGTGCTGCTCGCTGAGGGCGCGCAGGCTGCGATGAACCTGCTGCACAGCCGCGAGCCGTCCGCAGGCTCCGCGGACCCGAGCTGACGGCCGTGCCGATCCGCTGCGGCATCGTGGGGCTGCCGAACGTCGGCAAGTCGACGCTCTTCAACGCGCTGACGCGCGCGCAGATCGCCGCCGAGAACTATCCCTTCTGCACCATCGATCCCAATGTCGGCGTGGTCCCGGTGCCGGATCCGCGCCTGGGTTCGCTCGCCGCGATCGTGCAGCCCGAGAAGGTCGTTCCGGCCACGGTCGAGTTCGTCGACATCGCGGGACTCGTTGCCGGCGCTTCTCAGGGCGAGGGGCTCGGCAACCAGTTCCTGGCGCACATCCGCGAGGTCGATGCGATCGCGCACGTGGTGCGTTGCTTCGCAGGCGGCGACGTGATCCACGTCGCCGGCAAGGTCGATCCGGTCTCCGACATGGAGACGATCGATACCGAGCTCGCGCTCGCCGACCTGGCGACGCTCGACAAGGGGCTCGAGCGCGCGATCAAGGCGGGCAAGAGCGGCGACAAGGACGCGCTGCGCCGCCGTGCGCTGCTCGAGCGCGTCAGGCTGCAGCTCGACGCGGCGCAGCCGGTGCGCGCGCTGGCGCTCAGCGACGAGGAGCGGCGCGACCTGCGGGAACTGCAGCTGCTCACCGCCAAGCCGGTGATGTACGTCGCCAACGTGTCCGAGAACGGCTTC
>DASPOP010000308.1:0-3840 GCA_035625955.1 Steroidobacteraceae bacterium
ACCACTTACAAGGGCATCGAAGTCTACAAGCTCCAGCCCTGGGTGCAGGGCCCGGTGCCCGGCGAGATGTTCCGCCAGCCCGATCTCGCCCGGACGCTGCGTAAGCTGGTCGAGGCGGAGCGCGATGCGTTGAAGGCCGGCAAGGACCGGAAGGCCGCGATCTACGCCGCCTACGACCGCTTCTACAGGGGCGACATCGCCAGGGACCTGGTGCGCGCGGTGCGCGATCTGGGCGGACTCTTCACCACCGACGACCTCGCCAACTGGAAGGTGAAGATCGAGGAGCCGGTCCACACCAGTTACAAGGGCGTGGAGGTCTACAAGCTCCAGCCCTGGGTGCAGGGCCCGGTGATGCTGCAAGCGCTCAACATTCTCGAGAACTTTGATCTCAAGTCGATGGGCTACGACAGTGCCCGCTACATCCACACGCTCTATCAGGCGATGAATCTCGCCTACGCCGACCGCGACTTCTACTACGGCGATCCGGGCTATTCACCCGCGCCACCAATCGCCGGCCTCCTCGCCAAGGACTATGCGCGCGAGCGCGCGAAGCTGGTGCGCCCGGACCGGAACGATCCGGACATCCGTCCGGGCGATCCCTATCCCTACCAGGGCGGCAAGAACCCGTTTCTGAAGTTTCTCGACGCCTGGCACTCGAAGATGCCGGCGCAGGCTCCGGTGTCGATGCAGGAGTTCGACCGTACGTTCCGCTCAGGGACGACCAGCGTGCAGGCGGCCGATGACAAGGGTTGGGCGGTGTCGGTGACGCCGAGCGGCGGCTGGACGCCCGCGGTGATCGCCGGCCGCACCGGCATCGGCCTGTCGCAGCGCATGCAGAGCTTCGTGCTCGATCCCGGCGACAACCCTTACAACGTGCTCGAGCCCGGCAAGCGCCCGCGCGCGACGCTCACCCCGTCGATGGCGCTCAAGGACGGCAAACCCTGGCTGGTCTTCTCGGTGCAGGGCGGCGACACGCAGGATCAGAACCTGCTGCAGTTCTTCCTCGACGTCGTCGAGTTCGGCATGTCGATCCAGGAGGCGGCCGAGGCCGCCAACATCACCAGCTACCAGATGCGCGACTCCTTCGGCCAGCACCAGTCGTTCCCCGGCCGGATCACGCTCAACACCGCGACCCCGGCGTGGGTGCGGAGCGAGCTCGAGCGCATGGGCTACAAGCCCGAGTACGAGGAGCGCACTTCGGGTCCGCTCACGGCGATCTTCGTCGATCGCGCCCACGGGACGCTGTGGGGAGCCGCGAGTAACTTCGGCCAGGATTACGGCGTCGGCTGGTAGCGCACCGCCGCCCACACGCGCCGGCGATCGGTCAGTGGCTGATGCTGACCGCGTTCAGCAAGCCCACGGCAAACGATATGGTCGCGACCATGACGGCGGATGCCACGTGCCCCTCCTCGATGCGCCGCGCCTGGCGGCGCAGCGCGAGCAGCACGATCAGCTGCACCAGGCAGGTGATGCCGGCCCACAGGCACATCTCCCCGATCGACTGCGTGTAGTAGATCGAGGCCACCAGCGGCGCGGTGAAGCCGAGCACGGCGCCCGCGAACGTGATGGCGACCGCGACGTTGTCGTGCGCGAGCAGCGTGAACTCCTTGTAGGGCGTCGCCAGCGCGTAGATGAAGATGAAGGCGCCGAGCAGCGCTACCGACACGCCGAAGTAGGAGAGAAAGGCGAGGGTCGCGGAGATCATGGATGGCTCCTCGGGGATTGGGGCTAGAACCAATGTGGAACGAAGCGGCTCTGATCGGTCGTGATGAGGCTGCGCGACTCGCGGATGCCGATGCCGGCCGGCTCTCCGGCCACGACCCACGAGCCGATCACCGGATGGGCACCGTCGAACGTGGGCAGCGCGCACAGCGCCTGGTACACGCTGCCCTCGGCGCCGTAGACCCCGCCCTCTTCGGCCACGGTCACGCCGTCTTCGACCAGCGTGACGTTCTGGCCCTCGCGCGACAGCAGCGGCTTGCGCGCGAAGGAAGCGAGGCGTCCCGGCACGCGGTGCGTCTCCAGCAGGTTCGGATGACCGGGGAAGTACTCCCACAGCAGCGCCAGCATGCCCTTGGAGCTGCATGCCGCCTTGTACATCGGCTCGATGAATGAGGTGCGGCACTCGAGCAGGTGCGGCCCGAACTCCTCGCGCATCAGCCATTCCCATGGATACAGCTTGAAGAGCTGCCGGATCGGGCTGTCGAGGTCATCGACGAACCACCGCCCGGCCGGGTCCCAGCCGATGGCGGCGAGCTCGATCACGGCCCCGCCACGGCCCGATTGCACCAGAGTGTCGAGGAGGTAGGTACAGCACACCCAGTCTTCCTCGTTGTCGGCCAGGCACGCGACGGTCACCGGTGCCGGGTCGGGCAGGCGCGGCCATGCGGCGATCAGCCGTTCGTGGATCGAGTTGAACTGGTCGGCCTGGGGATAGACGTCCTCGCGCCAGGTCCACTGGATGACGGCCGACTCGAGCAGGCTGGTCGGCGTATCGGCGTTGTACTCGAGCAGCTTCGGCGGCGAGCGGCCGTCGTAGGCGAGGTCGAAGCGTCCGTAGAGCGAAAGCGCGCGCTCCCGCCACGAGGCGGCGAGCGCGGCGTGGAATGGCTCGGGAACCGCGAGCTCGCCGAGCCGCCCCTCGTCGATCACGCGATCGAGCGCCTCGGCGTAGAGCGCGAGCAGCTCGGCGGTCGCGGCTTCGAGAGTATCGACCTCCTCGGCCGTCAGCCGGTAACAGGCGTCCTCCGTCCAGTAGCCTTCGCGGGCGTGGAAGGAGAGCCCCTGCGACTCGACTCGTCGGGCGTAGTCGGGCCTGGGCGCGGTGCGCAGTCGCTCCACTAGCCGCCGTGCCCGGCGCTGATGCCACGGCCGTGGCCGCCGAAGCCGCCACGGGCAAAGCTGCCCGCGAACGAGGAGTGGCCGGTGTGGCTGCCGCTGGCGCCGATGCGCGCGTTCGTCGCGACCCGCTCCGAGCCATCCGCGCCGATGATCACCGGCCTTCCCCGATCGGGATCCCAGTAATAGCGCGGCCCGAGGTAGGTCGGGCGTCCGTTGTTGCCGGAGGGGCCGGCTTCCCTGCAGGATTCTTCGCTCCCCCAGTCCTCGAGGCAATCCTCGCGCGACGCATAGCTCGTCTGCTGCAGGTCGAACTCGCGGCCCTGATAACCGAGCACGACGAGGCCGACGACTCCCGCCGCGCTCAGTACGCTGGCGGTCGCGTTGCCCGCCGACCTGCGCGGCGACGAGCCGCGACGCGGCGCCGGCGGCGAGTTCGGGTCTCCCGGCGGGAATCGTTCTGCCACGTGCCCCCCAAGGCTACGGCTTTCAACCGGGCCTTCTCTAACATCACCTCGATGGGCTGTGCAAGCAGCCCCGGCGCAGCGCGCGCCGCCGGCTCAGGGGGCCCGCCCCACCACCGTAAAGTGCTGCACCTCGGGCTCGAACTCGAGGAGATATCCCGTGTCTTCGGGGTAGTACCTGGCCTTGAGCAGCTCCTTGCCGGCGAAGGCGCGGATCGCATCCTCGCTCGCCCAGCGGCTCACCGTCAGAAAATGAGTGACGTCGCCTTCATCGCGCCGGTAGACGGCGGCTGCGAGGTTACCCGGTACCGCGCGGTAATCCGGGATCGCGCGCCGCGCGAGAAATGCAGCGTACTCATCCGCGACGCCCCGCGGCGTGCGGCCATGCCAGATGCGGACGATCATGCAGGCTCCCGTTGAGCGACACGCTGCGGCCAACGGGATTCTCGCATTGAACGGGTGTCCAGGAACACCGCTGCCGCGCGCCGGCCTCGAGCGATGCGCAGGCCGGTCCGCCGAAATCCTGATCCCGATGTGA
>DASPOP010000309.1:0-3830 GCA_035625955.1 Steroidobacteraceae bacterium
TGATCGCGACGGGGAATTCGCTGCCGTCGGCACGCAGGCCGAAGAGGTCGAGCCTCTCGCCGCCCATGGGGCGCATCTTCCGGTCCCTGGTGAACTCGGTGCGGTACGCAGTGTGATGGTTGCGGAACCGTGCGGGGACCAGTATCTCGATGCCGTGACCGACGAGCTCGGTGTGCGGGACCCCGAAGAGCTCCGTGATGGTCTGGTTCGCGTAACGGATCGTGCCTGACTCGTCGACGATGAGCATTGCATCCGGCGCTTCTTCCAGCGCGATGCGGATGACTTCAGGCGGCAGGGCGTGATCGTGCATGCGGTGCGCAAGTGTCAATCAGGAAAAACCGAGGGGTCCATAAGGATAAGCGCCTACGGCGTCCCGGATTGCCACGAACTGCACCCGCTGCGGTGTGCGTGCAGCATAGCCCGCAATGTATACGAGATACCTGCATCCGGCGACGGTCGTTCCGGTCCGCCAGCCAAAGCCCAGGACATGGTACTACGGTGCCCGTTGTGCCTGCTCGCGCCTGCTCGCGATCTGCGAGGACCTGTTTGCCGGCAAGGGCGACGAGGTCCTGCAGATGCCGGAGACGATCGCGGTCGAGTGTGACTGCGGCTCGGTGAGCCACGTCCTGCGCTTTCAGAAGTTCAGGACGCTCTAGAGGCGCGGACCGCCCGGGCGCAGCTCAGCGCTGGCGCAGGCTGACGATGTAGCGTGACACCGCCTGTGCTTCCGCGCTGCTGAGCATCGGATTCGGCATGGACATCGGCAGCCTGTCGACGTCCCAGTGAGTCGTCGTGACGAATCGCTGCAGGCTCTCGGCGGTGACGCCCGGGCGATTGGCGATCTCGGCGAAGGCGGGCGTTGCCTGCCTGAGGAGCGGCGGGAACTCCTGATCGGTCGCGACCACATGACAGGCGGAGCAGACCAGGCGGGCGATGTGCTCGCCGCGCGCGAGCTCCGGCGTGGTGGGCACGCCGGCAGCGGAAGAGCGCGGAGTGCAGAGGGCGCAGAGCAATGCGGCTGCGAGCGCCAGCGCTGCGATACGCAGCGCGATCGGCCTGGCTACCATAGAACCCTCCGTTAGTCTCCTCATCCAATCCTGCTCCCGGCGCTACTCGGCGCGCCATACGCACTAGGCACAACTCCTGATGGCAGCACTCGAGGCGCGGCGCCTAGCTTTTGTGACTTCTGCGGAGGTCGGATGCGCTCATCGAGGATGCGGGCTCACGCGCCGCTGCTGCCGATCGCAGTGCTGCTCGGCCTGGTACCGGCCGTATCGGCGGCGCCGGCAGCCGGAGAAGCACAGGCAAGGGAGGAGCTGCATGCAGCGCTCGAGGCGACGCCGGACGGCGCGCATGGCGCGCGCCTGTTCGCCATCTGTACCGAGTGTCACGGCCCCCACGGCGAGGGCAATGCGAGTGGCTGGCCGCCGCAGATCGCGGGCCAGCATCGGCGGGTGATCATCCGGGAGCTCGTCGACTATCGCGCCGGGCTGCGCTGGTATGACCCGATGGAGCGCGTTGCGGGCCGGCACGTGCTCGGCTCGACCCGGGAAATCGCCGACGTCGCGGCGTACGCGGCCAGCCTGCCCCCCTCGGCGGATACGACCCCGGGCCCCGGGCGCTGGGTGGAGAAGGGCGCCGGGCTCTACGTCGCCCGCTGCCAGTGGTGTCATGGCGCACGCGGCGAGGGCGACGATGAGCGCTTCGTCCCGCGCGTGGCCGGACAGCAGTACGAATACCTGTTGCGGCAGCTGCACGACACGCTCGAAGCGCGCCGGCCGAACATGCGCTCTCAGCACCTGCGGCTCCTCGAGGCCTGCTCGATGGACGAGCTGATGGGGCTCGCGGCCTACATGTCGCGTCTCGAGCGCGCTACCGGGCCGTAGCCCGCGATCTGCCGGCATGCCTGCTTCCCGAGTCCTGCAGCAGCTCGCAGACCTCGCGGTCCTCGACCTGGCCGAAGTCCAGGTACCATTCTCCGACGGCACGCAGCGACCGCGGGATGCCGAGGATTACGATCGCATCGCACTCGGCGCCGATCAGGGCCGCGGCCTCATCGGAGCCCACGGGCGCCGCTGCGACCACGGCGGCGGCGCCGGCTTTGCGCGCCGCGCGTACCGCCGCGAGCATGGTGGCTCCGGTCGCCAGGCCGTCGTCGACGAGCACCGCGGTCCTCCCCTCGAGCGCGAGCGGCGGGCGGCCGGCGCGGTAGAGCTGCTCGCGCCGTTCGAGCTCGCCACGCTCGCGCTCGGCGAGCGCGGCAAACTCCTGCGCATCGGGCCCGTACCCGGGGAAATGCAGCGGCTGTTGCAGGCTGATACCCCCGGTCGCGATCGCTCCGAGGGCGAGCTCCGGCTGGCCCGGCATGCCGACCTTGCGTACCAGCATCACGTCGAGCGGCGCATGCAGCTCGCGCGCCACCTCGAATGCCACCGGTACTCCCCCGCGCGGCAAGCCGAGGACTACCAGGGGCGGCCGCAGGCCCAGGCCGGCAACGGCGGCGGCGAGTTTCCGGCCGGCCGCGCGGCGGTCGGCGAAGGGTGCAAACGACGCTCTCACGCTGGGGCGAGTCTCACGCGCCCGGGGGCGCGGGGAGAATACGCACAAATGTCAGGACGGCCGGCCTCATGAGAAGCCCCCCTCCCGACGCCCTGCTCACGGATTTCTATGAGCTGGCGATGGCGCAGGCCTATTTCGAGTCGGGTATGAACGACATGGCCGTCTTCGAGCTGTTCGTGCGCCGGCTGCCGCAGACCCGGCAATTCCTGGTCGCGGCCGGCCTCGAGCAGGCGGTCGATTACCTCGAGCAGCTGCGCTTCGAGGACCAGGACCTCGCGTACCTGGCGAGCCTCAACAAATTCTCCGCGCCCTTCCTCGACCACCTCGGCACGGTGCGCTTCACGGGCGCCGTGCACGCGATGCCCGAGGGCACGCCCTTCTTCGCCGACGAGCCCGTGCTGCGGGTGACGGCGCCGCTGCTCGAGGCGCAGCTGCTCGAGAGCCGTCTGCTCAACGTCGTGCATTTCCAGACCACCATCGCCAGCAAGGCGGCGCGCTGCGTGATCGCGGCCCGCGGCCGGCAGCTGGTCGACTTCGGCATGCGGCGCGCTCACGAGGCGAGCGCCGGGCTGTTTGCCGCGCGCGCCGCCTACCTCGCAGGCTTCGACGCGACCGCTACGGTAGCGGCGGGCCGGCGCTTCGGCATCCCGCTGTCGGGCACCATGGCGCATTCGTTCATCGAGGCGCATGAGAGCGAAGCGGCCGCCTTTCGCGACTTCATCCGCAGCCGCGGCGAGCCTACGACGCTGCTGGTCGACACCTACGACACCGAGCGCGCGCTGCAGCGGGTCATCGGCCTCGCAGGCGAGCTCAAGGCGCGCGCGGCAACGGCGGGCGGCATCCGTGCGGTGCGCATCGACAGCGGCGACCTGGCGGCGCAGGCCCGCAGCGCCCGCGCGGCGCTCGATGCGCATGGGTACCGTGACATTCAGATCGTTCTGAGCGGCGGCCTCGATGAGCATGGGATCGCAGAGCTGCTGGCCGCCGGCGTCCCGGCGGATGCCTTCGGCGTCGGCACGGCGCTCGATGTCTCATCCGACGCACCGGCGCTCGACATGGCCTACAAGCTCGAGGAGTACGCCGGCCAGCCGCGGCGCAAGAGCTCGCCGGGCAAGGCGACCTGGCCCGGCGCCAAACAGGTGTATCGCGAACGCAGCGAAGCGGGACAGTATCTGTGCGACCGGGTCGTGCGTCTCGGGGAGGGCGCCGCAGGTGAGCCGTTGCTGCAGGAGGTGATGCGTAACGGCCGGCGCAGCGCGCCGCTTCCGCGG